>NZ_JAAKMV010000005.1:0-238357 GCF_049170575.1 Aeromonas sp. 604282
TCGGCCAGGGATTCCAGATTGCCGGCATAGGTGAGTTTATCGAGATTGATAACAGAATCTTGGGTATCACGGATGATATGGCGCACCACGGCTGAGCCGATAAAGCCGGCACCGCCGGTCACGAGGATTTTCATATTAAACACTAGCCTTTTCGATTTTTTGTGAGGTCAGGGAGTTGATATAGTCAGTCACAAACTGACCAATTTCATGGTGCCTCATGCCATAGGCAATATTGGCCTTCATATAACCAGCCTTATTGCCACAGTCGTGGGACAGCCCTGTCATATGGAATGCATCAACCGTTTCTTGCTCAATCAACATGGCAATCGCGTCGGTCAACTGGATCTCATTACCAGCTCCGGGAGGCGTCTTTTTGAGCAAGGGCCAGATATTATTGCTCAACACATAACGACCAACGACGGCCAGGTTGCTGGGGGCTTCATCAATATCCGGTTTTTCAACCAACCCAGTGATGGGTGCGGATTGACCTGGCTGTAACTTGACCTGATTACAATCAGCTATCCCATATTTATCGGTATCAGCCAGTGGCACGGGCTCAACCATTACCTGGCTTTGTCCAGTCAACTTGTAACGCACCAACATGGCAGCCAAGTTTTCGGTGTGTTGATCGGCAGTATATTCATCCAGAATGACATCGGGTAAAACAACGGCGAACGGTTCGTCACCGATGACCGGATAGGCACACAAAATGGCATGGCCCAATCCTTTGGCTTCTCCTTGACGCACATGCATGATGGTCACATCTTTCGGACAAATATTCTGAATCTCGTCGAGCAGCTTTCGTTTAACGCGAGATTCGAGGGTCGCCTCCAGTTCAAACGAAGTATCGAAATGGTTTTCGATAGCATTTTTTGAAGAGTGGGTCACCAGTACAATCTCTTTGATACCCGCTGCCACACACTCATTGACCACATATTGGATCAGCGGCTTGTCCACGATCGGCAGCATCTCTTTCGGGATAGCCTTGGTGGCAGGCAACATTCGGGTGCCAAGACCGGCTACAGGTATAACAGCTTTTCGCACTAAAAAATTATTATTAGGCATGTATTATCTCGTGCAGGTTATAGTTATCAGTTTGCCAAAGAATAAGCATATAGTTTCGCATTATTGGCTAGCTCAGCTCGTTTCTTTTCTTTATTAATCAGTAATGTTATTGCATCAACCCAGCGTTGGGGGTCGTTCTCCAACAGAATGCCGTTGATATTTTGTTCGATAAAATCGTTATAGGGAGCGCAATTGCTATATACACCCACAGCGCCCATTCTGACAAAGTCATAAAATTTTACGGGACCACGTGCCAAATTAAAATCAGATTCAAGCAGCGGCGCCAATCCGATATCCAACTGATGGGTCTTGGTATACGCAAGATAATTTTGCCAACTCATTGGATGCAGCACTGAAACTCTTGGCAGGTCGCGATAATGTTTATAGATATCATGCTCGCCAAAAATTTCAAAGCTGGCACTAGGGCAGGCTTCCAATACCCCCTCGACGATTTGCCGCAGCCAGTACTTCTCTTCCCGATGAGAGCTTGAACCATGATAAGCTATTCTCACTGGTTTTCTTTTTTCAAGAAGTAATGGCGATGGTTTTGCGGAAACTATTTCCGGGTTAAGGTGGGAATATTTTTTAGCCAAATAAGCTGTAGATACCCAGATATCATCACAATACTGCGTGATCCATCGATGTTGAGCCGCCGAGCGCCTTATTATCTTGCTGCGATACTCTTTGGGCAGCGTAGATAGCGCCATCGGATCAAACAGATCGTCATCCATGAAATAAACTATTCGAGAGCATCTGTCGATATATCTTTCTATATGCTGTTGCCACTTCGGAGAGATAAATCGAATAATGACCAGAGCAGATCCTTCCGGAATAGGTATTTCAGGGGAAAAAAGAATGTCAACGCATTGACATCTTGCATCAGGAAATCGACTGGCAATAGCCGATTCAAAATAGGCCAACGTAGGGGATTTTCCTTCATGCAATATAAACAATCGCTCACTGTCAATTTCAGAGTTTTGCTGGCTGCCATAACTCTGTTTATTGAGTTTAAGATAGGGCTTGAATAGTTTCCTGCGAATTAATTCATCCATGGCAACACCATATTAGGAGCTCTGCTTAGAGAGAAATCAGGACGTTCATAACTCAGGTTGGGGTTATAGGCAGGATCGTGTTTAAGCACACCATCCCATCGCGTTCTCATATATCGCAACTCAGATTTTGCTCGTCTCTGCTGTTGTTTTGATACATCTTTACCACGGGAAATAGACTCATGATGATACAGTTCAGCAAAGGGCGTCCAGACTACTCGCCAGCCGGCCTCTCGGACTCTGAGGCAATAATCGACGTCATTAAACGCTATCGGCAAATGCGTTTCATCAAGTCCACCGAGCGCAATATATAAATCTTTATGAGTCAATAAACAGGCAGCCGTCACAGCTGACAACTCTTGAGCACTGACAGCCCGCCGCTGGTATCCGGGATCGTTTCCGGACAAACCATTATGAAGGTGATCTGCACAACCGCCAGGTCCGACAGCATCGCCGGCATGCTGGATCAATCCATTTCCGTAATAGAGCTTTGCACCGACGACGCCCACACCAGGGCGCAATAAATGGGAAACCATTTCATCCAGCCAGTCAGCGCTGATCACCTCGGTATCGTTATTCAGCAAGCAGACCAGATCACCACGTGCTTTGCTTACCGCCAGGTTATTGATGGCTGAATAGTTAAACGGATGATCATAAGAAATCACCCTGACGCCATAAACCAGTTCGATATGGGCAAGGTAAGCAAGGGTCTCCTCGTCGTCGCTCTGATTATCTATCACCATGACATCCATATTGGCGTATTGCGTCTTGTGGATCAGGCTTTCAATACAGGGGCGTAAATGAGCGAGACCATTTCGGGTGGGGATAATCACAGAGACCAATGGCAATTGCGTTGGCAATGGCCAGTGCCAACGACATATACCATGAGGTGCAGCCCCAATGCTCACTCCTGATGGCAGTAAATTCTCTTTCGCTTTCAGTGAGTCATAATCATTTGAAAGCAACGCACTTGCAGGCAGATGCATCATCAATGACGGAATATGGGCAATCTGGTTTGGCTCACACTGTTGTGCCAACTGTAGCCACCACTGATAGCATGCCGCCGCATCAAAGGGGATTTGGCTTGCGCCTTGTTCACGCCACAAGCCACACCAGCCAATATAGTTTTGGCTCTGCAGCAGTGTTTCATTCCAGTCAGGTTTAAAGTTGGGAGAGTGACGTTTGCCTCTCTCGTCAAGCAGGTCGTGGTCCCCGTATAGCCATAAACAATCCGGATCCTGGCGTAACTGATGGGCCACCCAGAATAGGGCGCTGGGGGACACCAGGGCACCCGCAGGCAACGCCCACTGCCACTCGTCGCCAGGCTGACTGGGGATATCTGAGGATGCGCCATGCTCCTGTAGCCTGATATGACTTGCCGGATAACAGAGTGCCTGGATGCTATCCAGGGTCTGCTGGCGACTCTGCTCACTCTTTTCGCCAACAAGATGAAAACAGACACGTGGCAATGAGTCCCAACGTGCCAACAGGCGTTCAATCAGCTTGTACTCTGCGGGTTCCAGAGCGTCGAAGTTTGCCAGCCACTCTTCATAGCTATCGAGCGGCTTGTCGTCACGTACTCTACCGACAAGTTGGTAAGCCTGCTGCAGATCCGTGAGCCACAAATGCCATGAGAGACCCAATCTCTTGCGTTTGGTGTTCGTCAGGCGTCGATAAAAGGGCAAGACCCGGCGCAATCGACGCCAGATACTCTCAGTGGGAGAGACACAACGAAGCTCGCTAATCTCTACATGGCAATCCGCCCCCTTGCTGCTGGCCAGCAAAGAGAGATTGCAGGCTCCCGAGGGCAGATAGACCAGCTCCTGCAAGGTGCCACGGCGAGTGACCGGCAACACTTGTTCGTGCCATCTCCCCTGCCCGCACTGCCAGCACAGACGAGTCTCCCCTCGTGGTTGGCTCGCCACGATTGTCCCCCTGATCAGGAGCCAGCCAGAGTGGCACGAAAAAGCGTCAGGCAATGCCAGAGGTTGCCAATGACCATCGTTATACATATATGAATTTACAACCTGAGGGGACATTGAAATAGTCCGCCACATCAGTGACAGACCATGAAGAATAGAATTAATAAGTAACAGCAGTTATTTAATCAGCTTTTTAATGCTGCTCGCTAACCAGGAGTGATTGGACACCTCTCTTTCTGCAGGCAGGGCGGCTAATTGTTCACTCAGTGTCATCATCTCGGCCTTCACTTGGGGGGCCAGAGCAGCGGCCAGCAGACATTGCTCGTCATTGCGATCATGCGCCTGAAAATAAGCCTTATGTTTGACTCGATTAGCCGTTGCCGCACTACCACGCAAATGCTTCCCAAGCAGGAACTCTTCCAATGATTTAACTGCGTAATGGTTGACTCGTATGCCATTCCAGATGACCTGAGCACTCACACCATTACCGTGTTTGGCATGTAATGCCATATCACTACCATTGGCATCGATATAACGTCCATAACGCAAATTGGCAAAATGGGGGTTGAAAAAGCTGTCAACCCGGGAGGGGCGCACAATACTCTTGAAGTTGTGGTTCACATTGAAACCAAGGGGGGCACGCTGCGTGAAGCGTTCAATCACCAGCCCCTCACCTGCAAAGGTCTCACCATTGGAGCCAAAATTAGACCAATTCAATCCAACGGCACTGACACTATTATCTGCAAACCATTGTGTGACCACCGGACGCAAATCATTTGACTCCAATGGCAACAAAAACTCGTCAGCATCGATAAATGCCAACAGATCTACATCACGCGGGCAAGTGCGCAAAATTTTATCGTATGCAGGTAACTGCGGTTTCTGCAGCCCCACAGTTGGATGGTCAAATACAGTAACCACCCCTAATTTGGCCAGAGAGCCGAGCAGTTCACGCGAACCGTCGTTACTCCCATTATCTGCAATAATAAATCCACTGACACCGAGTACCCGGTGAAAAGCGATCCATTCGAGCAATCCATCTATTTCATTTTTGACAATTGCAGCAATAAATAATTTCAAGGCGGGTTCTCAATCAGGATGAAAAACTGCAGGATTATACATCATGATGCCGGGGCTGGGAAAACAGACCCCAGCCCCATACGCTATTGCAGATATCAGTCGGAACCGAATAGATCCCTGGTGTAAACCTTGTCCGCCATATCGCTCAATTCAGCGGCCATCCGGTTGCACAAAATCACATCACTCACAGCCTTGAACTCGTTCAAATCGCGAATAACACGAGAGTGGAAGAAATGCTCCTCCCTGATAGTCGGTTCAAAGACCACCACCTCGATGCCTTTCGCCTTGATCCGCTTCATGATCCCCTGAATGGCGGAGGAGCGGAAGTTGTCCGAGCCAGCCTTCATCACCAGACGATAGATACCCACTACCTTGGGGTTGCGGCGAATAATGCTGTCGGCGATAAAGTCTTTGCGGGTGGTATTGGCATCGACGATGGCGCGGATCAGGTTGTTGGGCACCTTGTTATAGTTGGCCAGCAACTGCTTGGTATCTTTGGGCAGGCAGTAACCACCGTAACCGAAGGAGGGGTTGTTGTAGTGGCTGCCGATACGGGGATCCAGGCCAATCCCTTCGATAATCTGGCGACTGTCGAGACCGTGAGACTGGGCATAGGTATCCAGCTCGTTGAAATAGGCTACCCGCATCGCCAGATAGGTGTTGGCAAACAACTTGATCGCTTCCGCCTCAGTGCTGCCCGTCAGCAATACCGGAATATCCTGCTTGATGGCCCCCTCTTGCAACAGGTCGGCAAAACGTTGGGCCCGTTCGCTGCACTCCCCCACCACGATACGGGAAGGGTGAAGGTTGTCATACAGTGCCTTGCCTTCGCGCAGGAACTCAGGTGAGAAGATCAGATTCTCGGTACCGAGCTCTTCGCGCATCCGCTCGGTAAAGCCCACCGGAATGGTGGACTTGATCACCATCACCGCATTGGGGTTGATGCTCATCACATCGCGGATCACCGCCTCGACAGTACTGGTATTGAAGTAGTTGGTCTCGGGATCATAATCGGTGGGCGTGGCAATAATCACAAACTCGGCCGCCTCATACGCTTCGTATTTATCAAGCGTCGCTTTAAGATTTAGCGGCTTGTTGGCCAGATACTCTTCCAGCTCCTTATCGACGATGGGAGATTGACGGCAATTAAGCAGTTCGACTTTTTCTGGCACCACATCCAGTGCAATGACCTGATGATGCTGGGCCAGCAATACCGCGTTGGAAAGACCGACATAGCCGGTGCCAGCAATTGTTATATTCATAATAAAAATCTCTATTTATGAAACCATCTAAAACTTTATTTTTTCATCCAGTCTCGTGTTCTAGAAAAATAACTTTTATCTCTCGCCATCTGCCCTAAAGTTGACTCAGAGTGTTCAACTATCAATGCATTATCAAGATAAAACATCTTTTTCCCATTCAAGCCACACCACTTTGATAATTCACTATCTTCACTGTGAACAGCCTCACCAAAATTAACTTCATCATAAATTGACAATGGTGTAAATCTGGCAAAACCACCGACATGCTTAACTTCTCTTAATGTATAGTATGTATCTAAATTTTCGCTATATATAACCTCTCTGGCAACAGCTTGTGGCCCGCCAAAGTTATTAATTAATCCTACAGGGAATGGTGAAAATACAGCTTCAGGGTAATGCTTATGCACTTCTATAGCATGTTCGAAAAAGTTATCACTTTGAATTACAGCATCATCATCCAGTTTTAAAACCAGGTCAGATTTAAATAACTTTTTGTATTTATTAAGACATTCACCAATAGATATTCTTTGCTCTTGAATAAGAATAGTACTACCGATGTAATTTAAAATATCCAATATCTCTTTCGAAACTTCACATGCATTCAAAATCATTATGTGATGAATCCGGTCTTTGTGCTTAGATAAGGATATCAATGACTTTTTTAGATAAAAATCTCTACCACAAGTCACGGTAATAACATCAACAATCATTTATTTCCCCTATAGCGAGTTAGTAACTTTAAATATCCCAATTGGCTTTATTAAAACACAAGCTTTTTAATTCAGTGTCCGACCACTGATTTTTCTTAAACATCAGTTCAAATTCGGTACTCTTTTTATCGCTTTTACGCATCCCGTCAGTGGCTTTTTGCAATTTATGGTAGACCACTGCCTGGCTGGTATAGAAGATCTTCATTCCCAGCAAGTGGCGCAGATAGTCACACATAATCCGATCCGAGCGATAGTGGCGACCAAATTCGGCATCCAGTCCACCAACCTGATCGACGATCTCGCGGCGCATATAGGTGCAGAAGAAGGGGGCAAAGCTGATCTCCACCTGCTCCCCGTCGTGCAGCAAGGGTACCCGAGCAATATTCTTGTGATGCTGCGAGAGGTTGACATCGCAATCTATGCCGGGGTTGGCAAACGGCACATGGGTCGTAATGGTCTTGGTATTGGCAAACAGTACCTGACGAGGAACCACCAGACCGATATTGGGATCCTGATAGGCCAGTTGCTGCATGGCTACCAGTGCGGTACGCGTCAGCAAGGCATCGTTGTTAAGCAATACAATGTCGCTGCCGGCCTTGGCCGCCTTGATCCCCTGATTCACCGCATAGGTAAAACCGGCATTAAACTCATTTTCGATATAGGTAATATCAAACTCTTTGACCGCCTGCTCCCGCAAATAGGTTCTGACTGCCATGGCTGACGCATTGTCGACCACTATGATATCAACCTGCTTGCTATCGTAATACTTGCGAATGGAAGAGAGACAATCCTGAATATCCTCCAGCGATTCATAGTTCGGGATAATGATGGTGACGTGATGTGCCAGTTTTGGCTTGGGCAAGCGATGCTTGACCGGTTCGCTCTGGCCATAACGCAACAGGGCCCGCCCCTTGATAAATTCACGGGTATTGTGCTGTTCTCGCACAATATCGATATATCCATGTAGCGTGTTATCATTGGTGATGGCATTTTCTGCCAGCTCATAAAAATAGTTGGAGAGGATCACCGGCACCGAAATAATGGTGAATTCACTGCTGATCTTGAGGATCAGATCCCAATCTACAAACCGCTTCAACTGGGTGTCAAACATTCCCGTCTTTTTAAAGACCTTCTTGTTATGCATAAAGCAGTTCAGGTCAATATAGTTACGGTTTTCCAGCAGACCCTTATTGAAACTGGCAAAGCGGATCGCAAACGGTTCCGGATGCGTGCCACGATAGAGATATTGGCCAGAATAGGCAGCCTGGGCATGAGGGCTCTTGTGCAGGGCGGCGACCATGGCGCTGAGGTATTCAGGTTGCCAGGTATTGTCGGAATCCAGATAAGCAATCAGCTCACCTTTCGCTGCCCGTAAACCGATATTACGAGCTTCAGAGACGCCAGAACGACCAGGCCCGCGGAGCAGACGAACCCGTTCATCCATAAACTCCTCAACCACCTTGATGGTTCCATCCGTACTGCCATCATCGACAATGATCAGTTCAAAGTATGGGTACGTTTGTGCCAGAACAGAGGTAATGGCGGCAGGAATGGTATCTTCCCGGTTGTATGCCGGCATGATGATGCTGACTAACGCATCGAGATTATTTGTTTGGGTATAGGTGACCAGCGAACGACGCGTATTCTCCATCATGGCGAAACAGCGTTTGTCCTCTTCCCGATAGGGGGCATAGATCATCGGGTTGACCATTGACTCGGCCAAAAACTCATCAAAGCAGGTAAACTTGCGATTATGCTGCCAGGAGGTGGTTGCCTGCTTGAGCAACTGCCCGGTTTTGGCATCAATCAGTTCTAGTTGATGGGTTTTACCATCGATAAATTCAGCAGGTACGCTCCAGCGAAAACCATGTTGACCATTGTTGATCTTGTTCTTGGCCAAATCCTCACGTTTGACATCGGCCAGTACTTTATACTGTTTACCATCTATGCTGATTAACGCTTCACGGGGGGCCGGATCACCGATTTCGGCCAGCCAGCCATAGAGTTCGCCACTCCCGCCTGCTTTCAGGTTGAAATCACCGCGGATAGCTTTATTACCGACAGGGGCTGGCTTTGCTGCACTCTTGGCAATTTGTGCCGTGTTGGCCGCTATTTTATTTGGGTCCATAGGATGACGGCCGATCAGTTTACCGATTTTTTGATAATGCTGATACGGGTCCATGCCGGACAGTTCGACATCTTTATAATTATTCAAATACCATTGAGCATCGAAGTTATTCATTTTTTAATCCCGCAAAATTAGATCGTTCTGCCTTCATTCTTGCCAAACATGAGATAATGTAAAAGAGGATTGACCCCTTCTTGTTGTACGTCGGGATACCTCGCTAAATAATCATTTCCGTCAAAACGCTCACTGGGAGTCAAACCCACTTTAAAACCTATGGTCAAATAATGCTCGACCGGAGAAATGGAAAGTTCATCAATCTCAGGACAGTTTTTTCTATACCAGTCAACGCTGAACAAGCCTGAGTTTTGAACAACCTCGGCATGCTGACGTAACATACTTTTGGTATTTTTCTTTTTAAATTTGTTACTCAATGCACGTGCGGGAGCTGCCGCTTTCCATGCAAAGGAGGCTTTCAGTTTATCTAGCTGTTCCTTGTATATAGACAGTTCATTATCTTTAGCCAGCAGCTTCCGCTCTTTTACTTCTAAAATATTACTAAGTTTAGCCAGCTCACTGAATCTGACATTCAAATTATCTTGCAAATTTGTTAGCTGGGAGGAAAGTGAATGATTTAACTCTTTCTCTTTAACTAATTGAGACTTAAATTTACCGAGTTCGTTCTCAAGTTCCTGCTTGGTCTTGTTGTGTGACTGTTTCAATAGACCAAGTTCTGACTCAGCTTTCTTTAATTTTGTTTGAGATATATCTAAAGCCGCTTTAGTCTTGCTGAGTTCACTTTTACAACCATCCAGTTCAAGATGACTCTTTTTCAACTGTGCAGCACTCTGTTGAGCGGTCTCATCAGATTTCAAGATCAACTTGCTGAGCGTGGCCAGTTCAGCGTTTCTAGTTTGATGATCTTGTTCAAGCCCCTTAATGCGGGCCTTCAATGCCACATTATCAGCGGTGAGTCGAGCTGACTTGCCTTGACAGATCTCTAATTGAACTTGCAAGGCAAACGAGCTCTCATTTACTGTATTCAGAAGGTTATCTTTTTCAACTAAAGCCTGTTTCAGCACTGCCAGCTCATTTTTAATTTCGTGCAATGAGTTATTATTTGTTACTCGAGGTATTGTTTTTCGCATATCCCATGCTCTTGTTGGTTTAACTTATAGTGAATGGATATCAACTTGGAAAAAGATGACATCCTCTCTATCTACTACCAATAGATTTGCTGCCATGGTAAATAGATACTTTTCCCAAAAAAACTTATTCCATAATCATGAAAATAAAATGTATAACTTGTTAGATTTATTAACTGGCGCTCAGTAGGTACCAATAACTGCCGAAAGCATTAGGTATGCCCTGATTTCAAAATATATCAAAACTCCAATGTCATCTTTATCATGCAGTGATTAATCCTGGTGCTCACGTAATGTCGCTAACCCCATCACGATCAGACCATAGAAGAGACAAAGCAGTACGCCCACGGTAGCAAGGTTATAGAGGCGACGCGGATATTCGGCATCTTCAGCCAACGTCGGTTGGGTAATTACCAACAGGTGCTTCAACTTGCGATATGCTTCAACCCTGGCCTGCTCCAGGCTGATAAGACCGGTTTTGTAGAGGTCTGCCGCCAGGGTCGCCTGGGTTTGCACATCCAGATAGCCGGCGGTGATTTCATTCATGGCGTCCTTGTCCTGGCCGGTCAGCTTGGCTCGTTCCTGCTCAAGTTGTCTGGTCAAGGCATCAACCCGGCTCTGTACCGAGACAACGGCGGGAGCGGAATCCTTCATATAGCTGCGCAGTTGTTTCAGCTCGGCCTGCTGGCGCACCAGTTCGCCTTCAATCTGGCTGACCACTCCCAAGCGTGCGCTACTGGTCGACTCTGGGCTGATAAGTTGATGGCTGTTTTGAAAGGCCAGCACCTTGGCTTTTTCATCTTGCAACCGTTGATAAGCCCGATCGACTTCCTTTTCGACAAAAGCAAGCTGATCGAGAGCCACCTGATGCCCCAACTTATTGATAAAGCGTTCTGACTCTTTAAGCATCAGGGCCACAACCTGTTGACCATATTGAGGATCAAATGTCTGCAACTCGATGGTAAGTACACCGGACAACTCATCAAGATGTAATCCCAGATGCTGGCGATAGTACTTGATGAAATCCTCTCGACTGACATCATCAGACAAGCGTGAAAAATAATCTGCCGCACCACTTTGGTAGTGTGATTTGAGGGCGAGCTCTTTATCCAGCTTGGCTAGCATATCCCATGATTTTAAATAGTCTTGAATTAACAGCACATCTTGATGATTGCTACCACCAATACCCAGCATGGACAAGGCATCGGGTAACATCTTGATTTGATCAGCTTGCTTGATGATCAACTCGGCACGACTGACATAACGGTCAGATGCCATGAAACCAAAATAGACTGTCGCGATCGCAAAGCAAACTACTACCCACAAGAAGCTGCCTAATTTGAGACTGCTTTGCCAAGAACGGTGAGCAATCTGATAACCGCTGGAGTCAATAAAAAACTGTTTAGGCGCTTTGCTTAACTTGCGCAACTTACGCACAAAGCGTGAGGACTTTTCTGATTTGATAAGTTGAGTCATGTTGAATTTGGCTTATTATAGATTCTGATAAATACGGATGGCATCGTCGATATTGTCAAATACTTCCAGTCTGCTATTACGCAACAGAATACCCATATCGCACTGCTGACGAAGGTTTTTCATATCGTGCGACACCATGATAAGACTGGCTGTCTCGCGTTTTTGATTAAACACATCAATACATTTCTGTTTAAAGCGTGCATCGCCTACCGAGGTGATCTCATCCGTCAGATAAATATCAAAATCAAAGGCCATACTGACGGCGAAATTGAATTTTGACTTCATACCACTGGAATAGGTTTTGATGGGTAACTCATAGTGCTGACCGATCTCTGAGAACTCCTTCACCCACTCTTCAACCGTCTTGGTATCCCGTACACCATGAATTCGGCAAACAAAGCGCGTATTCTCTCGTCCGGTCATACTGCCTTGAAATCCACCACTTAATGCTAACGGCCAGGATACACGGCATTGACGAATAACACGCCCTTCATTAGGCGCATCCATACCACCCAACAAGCGTAACAAGGTAGATTTACCAGCCCCGTTGACACCTAAAATTCCAATGTTACGATCCCGCGGCAATTCAATACTGACATCCCGCAGTACATAGTTACGGCCAAATTTTGTCGGATAATACTTGGTTACATTATCAAGAATGATCATATTATTTCACATTAACTGGAAATTAATCGACGATGATTCAAACGATAGCAGCTCATAGCAAATGTTAACAATATCAGTGTCACACTTGAAAAGTATACCCAGCTAACATTTGGACTACTGTAACCAGCAAGCCACCCACTTCGGATCAATTCAACTGCATGCACTAGCGGATTCCATAAAAACCAGTGTTGATACTGAGCAGGAATTGTCATAAGTGGATACATGACACATGAGATGAACATCAATGGCATCATCAACAAGCCGAGAAATTTATCGGCCTCTTGAAACAAATTACAAACCACACAAAAAATAATACCAAGTGAAAATGAAAATGCCATCAATAAGAAATAAATGAGTATGACTTGCAACGGGTCATCAGGGATAGCATCAAAACCAAACCACAAAAGTCCCATGACTAAAATACAGCCGACGATGATTCCAATCATGGTTTCAAGCATGAAGCGAGCAATAAAGGTAGAAAACGGCGTTACCTGTCTATAGCAGAACAAGCCCATATTGGCACTAACTGCTGATTGCAATTTACTGACGACATTTCTAAAAAAAAGAAAAGGTAAATAACTCGCAGTAATAAATAGTGGCGCAGGTGCGCCGCCAAAACCACTCGAACCTCGTAAACCAAAGATCAAACTAAATGCGCTTATCATCAACAATGGGTCTAGCAATGCCCAAGCATAGCCCAGCCGATAATTACCAAAACGGGTTTTAAGCTCACGAATAAGCAGGCCAAAGACAACATCTCGCAACACCTGCAGGGATGTGCGCGGCGTTTGATTAAGTATCGGTTTATTCATTATTTCGCTTTACCCATAGCAGACTCGCCCGTTG
Source organism: Aeromonas sp. 604282 (assembly GCF_049170575.1). Classification (NCBI taxonomy): domain Bacteria; kingdom Pseudomonadati; phylum Pseudomonadota; class Gammaproteobacteria; order Aeromonadales; family Aeromonadaceae; genus Aeromonas; species Aeromonas sp. 604282. The sequence goes on from NZ_JAAKMV010000005.1 coordinate 13,347, forward strand.
GCGAGTCTGCTTTTTCTCATCAAGAAGCGGCTTACTTGATTGCTACGTTAGCAGCCACGGCGATCTGATAGATAATTTGAGTAATATCCTTGACCGATTGCATGGTTTTGCTGTCGACCTTGGGCAACACCAGGATCTGATCACCAGGCTGGACACTCCCCTTATCTTTAAACTCCACCAACCCGTTGGCATGAACCACGGCAATCCGCTGGTCATTCGCACGTTCGGTGAATCCGCCCGCCCAGGCCACATAGTCATCGAGAGTCGCATTGGCGTTATAGACCACAGCCTGTGGCATCAATACTTCCCCACCGACCTGGATCAGGTCCGTTCTGTTCGGTATGACAATCTGGTCACCCTGTTCCAACTGAATGTTCGCAACAATCCCCTTGTCTGCGACCACCACCTTGCCAAGTGGCTGGATTTTTCTGGCTTTTTCGACAAAGCGCATCACCAGTTCTGCCTCTTTGGCACGGATCGCCGCTTCACCATCCGAGCTGGCAGGAGCAGTAAACACACTGCGTTCCAACCGGTTGAGCGACTCTTCCAACATCTCTTTTTGCCGCGCAGCGACACTCTTGCGCATCAGATAGATGGATTGGTAATCGGCAAGCTGTGGGTCAATGGGAATATGGTTGAGCAGCTCATGCAGCTTGGTCTGCTTGCGCACAGTGAAATATGAGGGCCCCATATAGCTACCTGCGACCTGCACATCATAAACCTGTGCATGCATGTCATCATTGAACAAGACTTTGTCACCATCCTTAAGCTGGAGGCTGGCAAAATCCTTGTAAGGTAAATAGATGGAGAATGGACCACTTGGACGGTCACCTATCACCCCGACATGACTCACCTTGGCAAGCGGCAGTGCGTAGTTGACCAGCTCCGAGCCTAGCGTATTACGCTGAGTCAACTCGAAACGGAAGGGATTACGAACCTTGCCCGCGACATTTATCATCGGGCCCTGTGGCTCTACCAGGATGACATCCTGATCTTTAAAAGAGAGCTTGGGCATTTTGCCCTGCTGCATGAATTCATACAGATCGATTTTTTGGATGACCTGGTTCTGGCGTAATACCTTTATTTGACGATAGCTGCCGCGCTCCGAGTCGATCCCCCCAGCCCGTTTTAGAAAATAGAGCACACTGTCAGAGGATTGACCCGCATACTGGCCTGGCCGTATTACCGGGCCAGTAACAAACACACTCACGGGAGTTGTTGTCAGCAGGTTGACGTAGATATTGACATTATTTGTAAAAACATCACCAATCCTGCTGGTCACCAGATTATTGACCTGGCTGGCAGGTACATTCTTGACATTGATCGGGCCGACATCAGGGATGAAGATATTGCCTTGATTATCTACCGTCACTACATTTGAAAAGTTGACGGCTCCCCAGATCCAGATATTAAGTTTGTCACCCGGAGCTATCAGATAATTGTCATTCAAACCATCACTGCGTTCAGTCTCATAGCCACCGGCAAACAGATTGGCGCCATAAGGAGGAGGTAATCCTGCCTCTGCCAGGGGCAGTAATTTTCGTACATCTGCCTCACCGGGTAACAACATCCCTTGACGATTCTGTTGAGTAAAACTCCCGGTCGTTGAACTTGTGTTTGCCTGCCCACTCAGTGCCGGTTGACCACCAAGCTGGGAGCCGCTGTTCTCAGCAGCTTTTCCTGAAAGGGTGTAACCAAATGATGATCCATTTGCTTGCGCTAAATCAGGTGCGGCAAGGGTCATGGTTGTACAGGATGTGCTGATGAGGAACAGAAGTGTGCCAAGCTGATATATTTTCATTTTTTTCAAACCATTTGCCTTCATTTTATTGCTCAGCAAGAAGGTTGCTGACAGAGGTCTGTTCCAGTTGAGGTATCAGATACCATTGTTCTTCAGTCTTGCATGCCGCGCGTCTTTGCGAGTGGCCTTGCACACTGTTAAACAACAACTCAACGCACTCAAGACCCAGAGCAGAAACATAACGTTGTCCCAGGGTATAGGTCACATTGTTTCTACTGAATGCTGCCCCCTGTGGCAGCGTATTCAGCGCCTGCTGCAGATCGGGAGGCATGACATGCAATTCGGTAGCAATCGAGGGGTTGACGAGAGGACGAGACGCTTCTACCTGCTTTGGCTCATATGCGCAGCCACCAACTTGTATGGCTAATGAAATCGCCAATAACCGGGTTGCATAATTCATGTGTCAATATTTTCCATGGAGTCAAATGTTAATCTTTTAAAACTTTACAGTCTTATGCTCTGGTAATTTTTTACCGATTTGCTGGTTATCTTTGCGACCCAAGAAGAACTGCAATATTCAGCATTACGAAGATTTTCATATCTTCTATATGCCAAAGTGGGCCATGAATTACCTCATTAACAGGTAATCAGTCAAGACTTGAAAAAGCGGTTGATACAAGCTGGATCAGCGTGATTTGCTCAATATATGAGCGTTTACTGCGTACATTGCAGAATGCTCTGAACAAATCGAGTAAAACGCGAATAGTTATGATGGATATCAGGCTGTACACCGTCTGTATTGCTCAGAGCAGTCATAAACCTCAAGACGGGTAACACAAATAAAATATTGCAAAGGTGTTACGCAAATGATGCCAGCATCTCTTGTTTGGCCATAGCTACCGCACAACACGAGGTGCAGGAAAAATTAGACATAGCTACCGCACGGCGATGACATCCTGCCGGATAAAAAGCATACAAAATGGATGTGAAATAAATACAGGAGGGACAAAATACGTGGACTGCCAGCTCAAAAAGCCAGCAGATAGATTATAATGTAAGCACCCAACCCGTGCATGAAAGCGTCACAATGTGACGTATATCATACTTATTCTCGTTTTTTTTGAATGCTACCAATAAGCCGCAATTGGGTCAACAATCAAAAATTCCACCTGCAATCCCTACCCGATGAAAAAATCAGCAAAATACTGTTTTTTAAGAATTTTTTATTTCATTTTTCATTGGCAAAAAATGTATTCACATGGTGTAAATAATTTTGATGATGCTCCAGATTAATTTAGAAACGTCTAAATTATTTCTCTTCCCCGCCAGAAAAAATTAATTTTTGTGAAGTCACAATATTGATTTTTCAATGAAAATGAAATAGGAAAAATCCGATTTACCCAGGAGGTCATATCCGACATCCCTCTCAAACTCCTCACCCTGCGCGATAAACCAGTCCACGCCAGCGAGCATCATCACGTCACATGTTACACATTTGTTCAAATAACGAACTAAGCCGGGATGCTGATGACCTCACCTTATTAAGGGCATCAACGCGATAGCCCATTTATCGACCAACATGTTTTTTTTTAGTTTTTCTGGCCGTGATTGACAGGGTTATTGTCCGTTGACTATGCCTGATATGTGTCCGATTGAATCAGTGACACAGGGTCACAACGACATTGGAGGGGGCATGGACGCTAACACTCTATCAAGGATCGGCCTGCTGGTTTCGTTGCTCACCAGCGCAGGAGCGATAGCCAATGACAATATTCTTACCCTGCAACTGGGCAAGGCATTCAGCAATGAAAAGCTCGACATCAAATTCGCCGACGCCAAGTTTCACCATATGTTCTGGCGCTGGGGAGACTCAAGCTGCCAATTTGGGCTGGGGGTGCGTGGAGGAACACTCAAGGTAGAAGATGAAGAGACCGCAAGACTGGGAGGCGGCGCCCGTATCGAATGCCAATGGGGTAACTGGGTGACCTGGATACCCGGCGAAATGGTCTGGCTCAATCAACATCAATTTGGCACACGCGGCCACGGCTTCAAGGATTATGGCGGCCCCTTCCAGTTCGCTCTGGGCATCGGTCTCGGCTACGCCATCACCAAGAATTGGCTGATCGGTTATCAATATGAGCACATGTCCAACGCCTATATGTATGACAAGAACCCGGGGCTGGACAGCCATACCCTCCATATCGAGTACCGTTTTTAGCCAGACAGGCTTTGTCGCTATCACCGGAACACTCTGCAAAAAAGCCTTCACTTCCGTGAAGGCTTTTCGTTATGCCGTCTTCTGATAACCGGGGTGGCAGTGAGAGGATCACCACACTCAGGAAATGGATGACGACACGCTCTGCCGCTTCACCACATCATGGGGGTGGCAATCAGTCCTTTTTCGCCTTGTTGGCGAAGAAGATATCGGCCTGAATATCCTGAGTGCGCACAGTGAAGATCTGGTTGGTCAGCTCTTCAGTCAACGCCTCGGCCTCCTTCATGACTCGCAGATTGAAGTCGTTGAGCATGTTGTTGGCAGCGGCCTTGTCGGTCTTGACCGTTTTCAGATAGTTGGCTTCCATCTCTTTCTGCTCTTTGGCGATCTTCGCCTCCCAGCTCTGGTAAGCCTGCTTCACCATGGGGGCCAGTTTGGGGTAATCGGTCATTACCAAAGTCTGCAGTTTGCGATATTTCCAGTAGATGGAGTCGCTGTCGGCCTTGTCGCTGCCCATGGCATAGTGGGCCGGATAGGCTTCCAGACCACTGTAGTAGGGAACGAAGGCGGTCAAGTCTGCCATGCCGAGTCCAACATAGGTCACCTCCCCCACCTCACGCGGCATCCAGGGGCGAACCTGCATCACATGGGACTCATAGGTACGAAACACACTGACAGGGCGCCACGGCTCCTGACCGTTCAGCCCCTTGCTGTAGGGATCATGCTCGGTACCGTCATAATGATTGCGCAGCACTGCCTTGACCTCCTCCAGCGTCATCTTCTTCTCGGGGGAGAGGGTGACCGGGAACTGGCGACCGGCATCCACCGCCTGCTTGAGCGAGGGGTTGAACATCTGCTGGATAGTCCAGACTCGCGGATCGTTATAGGTGCGGTCCCGCTCGTCATCGCGGGTATAGGCTTTCGAGAAGTTGAACGCCCCATCCTTTTGCGGATGGTAGAGCCCCTTCTCGGTGGCAAATTCGATCAGATTTTTCGAGCCCATCATGTCGGCACTGGCGGGATCGTACTGCTGCAGGCGGCCCCGATTACCGGTAGCGAAATAGTGATTTTTCGGCAGACGCTGCGCCATCCAGTGGTGGCCGGTGGCGGTCTCCAGATACCAGAGCTCGGTATCATCCACCACGGCGACGCCAAATCCCTCTCCTGCCCCTATGGTTTCGATGATGTTGCCAAGCAAGGCGACCGCCTCGCGTGCCGACGTAGACCGGGAGAGCAGCACATCGGGAATATCATCCTCGGTGATCCCCTTCTCTTCCACATAGGGGTCGAAGGCAAGCGCTTCGGGTGAGGCAAAAATAGACTCGGTACCGCTCACCCCGACCCCCTTCTCATTAAATCCGGTGGCGCCGTGCAGCTGGGTCTTCCAGTTCGGCACTGTGGTATAGCGCAGGGAGTTTTTCGGCAAGGGATAACTGAAATTATTGGCGCCGTTGTGAGCCTTGGAACTGTGAACGCCACTTTGCCCCTGCTTGGCCGGATGGATCACGAAATGCTGGGCTTTCAGGGCATCGCTGTCGGCGCTGCGGGCCACCATCATGGAGCCATCGGCGCTGGCTTCACTGCCGACCAGCAAGGTGGTACAGGCGAACGCCGACGAGAAGAAAGCAAGGTTGATGGAGAGTGCGACGACGCACTTTTTGAAGGAATGCATGAGATCTCCTTGTTGCACAGAGTGGTTGCAAATAAGCGGTGGCTCGCCAGTCAACCTGCCGCTGTCACAAGGGAGCTGCGCGGTGACACGGGCCGGGCAGTGCGGGCCATCAAACCGTAAACACGTAAAAAGCAGTGCGGATAAACCGTGGAAACCAGAGAGGTAGCCAAGGCCCCCTGATAGACGACCTGTTCGCATCTCTGCTTTCCGTTGTCCCGCTGGCGTGGCGATACTAGGCCCAATCAACTGACTTGAGTGTGACTGGCAGCCCAAAACACCAACAATAAAGACTCAATCGATGCAAAATGTTGATAAGTGTGACAAGCGAAGGATTATTGGCGACATTCAGCCGTCAACACGAAGAACACAAAGCACACAGAGAGGGGGAATAAAGAGATGAGGAGATGTGACGCGCGGGATGGCGTGTTGATGCCATCCCGCGATGTTCGTTAAGTCAGGTTGTCACTGCGCATCCGGCTGGTTGGCGGGGGCCGCCTTGATAAAAGCTTGCAGTTGTTCGCAGTTGGCGACGATGCGGCGGATGGTGGGGTAATCGTCCAGCGTCATGTCGTAGCGGCGGGCGTTGTAAACCTGGGGCACCAGCATGCAGTCGGCAAGAGTCACTTCGTTGCCAACACAGTAGACACCGGCGGTAGTCATCAACAGCTGTTCGAGGGCGGTGAAGGTCTCGTCAATCCAGTGGCGATACCAGCGGGCCTCCTGCTCGTTGTTGACCCTGAAGTGCTCTTCCAGATAGTTGAGTACCCGCAGATTGTTGAGGGGGTGGATATCGCAGGCGATCATGTTGACGATCTGGCGCACCCGGGCCCGCGCGTCGGGCGCTGAGGGCATCAGAGAGTAGGCGGGATAGATTTCATCAAGGTACTCCATGATGGCAACCGACTGACCGATCTGTACATCGCCATCCACCAGAAACGGCACCAGCCCTTGCGGGTTGATCCGGCGATAGGCCTTCTCGCTCTGCTCGCCTTGCCGCAAATTGATGGGGTGCTGCTCGTAGGCGAGCCCCTTGAGCTGCAACACGATCCGCACCCGAAAACTTGCCGACGAACGCCAATAGCCAAACAACTGCAACATAATCTGTCCCTGCATCTTATCTGGGCCCGAAGCCCGGCAGGTGCTCGCCACCTGCCTCCTTGTGTATCCGGCACCGGTTGAGGGCTCGTCGTGATCCGGACATATCCCGAATAGGTTTGCCGCCAACCGGCGCTGGTCATCAACCTCCCTGACCGTTCGCTGACACCACCTGTTGAGAGATGGTGCCAAACAGGTTTTGGCCAGAGCGATCTTCCATCGCGATCGACACTCTATCACCAAACTGCAAATAGGAGGTTATAGCTTGATCACAATCAAGAATTTCCAGCATGCGACGCTCGGCGATGCAGGATGAGCCGGCGCTGCGATCGTAGTTGGAGACGGTGCCCGAGCCGATGATGCAGCCCGCCCCGAGCGGTCTGGTCTTGGCGGCGTGGGCAATCAGCTCGAAGAAGTTGAAGGTCATATCCACCCCGGCTTCTGGCGCACCAAACAGCGCACCATTGAGGTGAGTCAGCAGCGGCAGATGCACTTTGCCATCGCGCCAGTCATCGCCGAGCTCATCCGGGGTGATGGCCACCGGCGAGAAGGCGCTGGACGGTTTGGACTGGAAGAAGCCAAAGCCCTTGGCCAGCTCCCCCGGGATCAGGTTGCGTAGGCTCACGTCATTGACCAGCATCAGCAATTTGACGTGACTGGCGGCTCCTTGCGGGCTTACCCCCATCGGCACATCGTCGGTGATGATGGCCACTTCAGACTCGAAATCGATCCCCCACTCCTCGGAGCCCATCACGATGGGGCCACGGGGGGCGAGAAAGCTGTCGGAGCCCCCCTGATACATCAACGGATCGTGCCAGAAGCTTTCCGGCATCTCGGCGCCGCGCGCCTTGCGCACCAGCTCCACGTGGTTGACGTAGGCGCTGCCATCGGCCCACTGATAGGCACGCGGCAGCGGAGAGAGGCAAGACGCTTCGTCAAAGGGGAACGCCTCGGCCACACGGCCCTCGTTAAGCTGCTGATAGACAGCCTCCAGCCTGGGGGCAACCTCGGCCCACTCGTCGAGGGCGGCCTGCAAAGTCGGGGCAATGTCACTCACCCGCACCGCCCGGCTCAGATCCCGGCTCACCACCACCAAAGCGCCATCGCGCTTGCCATTGTTCAATGTTGCCAATTTCATAAGCGATTCCTTATTTGCCGGCAGCCGCGTCCGGGCGCTGCCAGCTGGAGACATACCGGGTGTTCTCGATCCCTTCGCACAGACTGCCGACGTTCAGCGCATCGCGGGTATCTAACATCACCGCCACCTCGTCGGTGAACTTCTTGGCATAGGCCTGCCCTGCCGCAAACGCCTTGGGATGGGGGCCGTGGGTGAAACCGGCGGGATGGAAGGTGACCATGCCCCGCTCGATATTGTCCCGGCTAAAGAAGTCCCCTGCGTGGTAGAAGAGCACCTCGTCGTAATCGTCATTGCTGTGATAGAAGGGCACCTTGAGGGCGCCGGGATCGCTCTCGATGGGGCGCGGCACGAAGGTACAGATCACGAAGCGGCTCGCCACAAAGGTCGAATGGGCCGACGGCGGCAGATGGTAGCGATGGCTCATCAGCGGGCGGATATCCCGCCAGTTGAGGCGCACCACGCACAAGTCGCCGTGCCACCCTTGTGCATCCAGCGGGTTGAAGGGCCAGGTGATGACCGACACCTGATCGTGCCGTTTCACCTGCAGCGACCAGGGATTCTCATCCTGCTGGGCCAAAAAGCGCTCGTTGATGGCGGGCACATCCAGCGCTGCCGGGTCGAAGATGGCGTGATTGCCCACCAGCCCCTTGTCCGGCAGCTGATAGCTATCGTTAGTCGCCTCGATCATCAGGATGAACATGGGGGTGCAGGGTTCGATGCGCCACATAGTGCCACGGGGGATCACCACATAGTCGCCGTCCCGCAGAGTCAGGTGGCCATAGTCGCAGAAGAACTCGCCGCTCCCTTCGTGGATAAAGAGCAGCTCGTCGCCGTCGGCATTGCGCACCAGAAACGGCATCGCCTCGGAGAGCCGCCAGACTCGGTAGCGGCAGTGGGGGTTGCTGAGAATGTCGGGAGCCACCCAGGGGGAGAGGGAACTCACCTCCTCCTGGAGGGCATTGAGGTCAAACAGCCGTGGCCGCAGCGGCCCCTCCCAACTGCTCCAGTCGGTGGGGGCATGCTTGTGGTGCATGTGGGTAGCTGGGCCGAAAAAGCCGCTTCTTCCCAGCTCGCGCTCATAGATGGCCTGTTCGGGCAGGTCGGCATGGGCCTGCCGGGAGTGGGTTCCCTCCCGATGGGGAAAGTTAATCCAGTTACGCATTGCTCGCTCCCTCTTTGCGGGCACCCTTCTCATCCTCGCCGCCATCCAGCACGCCACGGCGGATCTGGTCCAGCTCGATCGATTCAAACAGCGCCTTGAAATTGCCCTCACCAAACCCTTCGTTGCCCTTGCGCTGGATGATCTCGAAGAAGACCGGGCCTATCACGGTATCGGTGAAGATCTGCAACAGGATGCCATCCTTGGTAGGGGAACCGTCGATGAGGATGCGCAGCTCTTTGAGAGCTGCCAGATCTTCCTGATGGCCCTCAACCCGACTGTTCACCTTCTCGTAGTAGGTATCCGGGGTCGGCATAAAGCCGGTACCGCAGCTGCGCAGGGTGCGGATAGTCTGGTAGATATCGCTGGAGGCCATGGCGATGTGCTGGATCCCCTCCCCCTTGTACTGGCGCAGGTACTCCTCGATCTGCGACTTGTCATCCGCCGACTCGTTGATGGGAATGCGGATCTTGCCGCAGGGGGCGGTCATGGCGCGTGAATGCAGCCCGGTCAGCTTGCCCTCGATATCGAAGTAGCGAATTTCACGGAAGTTGCCGATCCGCTCGTAGAAATTGGACCAGACATCCATATTGCCGCGATGGACGTTATGGGTCAGGTGATCGATCTCGATGAGACCGGCATCCACCTCCGCCATCCGGGCCTGCCAGTCGGGGTAGAAGACAAAATCTACATCGTAGATGGAGCCCTTGTCGCCATAGCGGTCGACAAAGGAGAGGGTGCTCTCGCCGATACCGTAGATGGCGGGAATATTGAGCTCCATGGGGCCAATCTTGCCGATAAAGGGCTTGGCCCCCTTGGCGATGGCGAACTGCTGGGCTTTGCCCGCATCGCTCACCCGAAATGCCATGCCGCAAACGCTCGGCCCGTGCAGGCTGGCAAACTGCTCCGCCTGGGAGTGGGGCTCGGCATTGACCACGAAGTTGATATCCCCCTGCCGATAGAGCCAGCACTGCTTGTGTTTGTGCTTGGCGACCTCGGCAAACCCCAGCGACACAAACAGGCTCTTGAGGGCAGCAATCCCTTTGGCATCGGGCGCCGTGTACTCGACAAACTCGAAGCCATCTGTGCCTAACGGATTGATGGTATGGGTGGCGGAAGAGGTGGCATTCATCGGGCGCTCCTTGCTCTTGATTCGGTTAAAACGGATTGCGGCACGCAGCGGCGCAGCAAGTGTTAACAACTTGTTTCATTAGAGGCAGGGCGTAGCAGGAAGAGAAGAGGCAGGTTGCAGATAGTTTTTCGCAGCTGGCAGCAAAAGATGTAAATGGATTGTGACATTCAAGCCGTAGCCTTGCGGATCAAAGTGTGACGACCCGCATGGCTGTCAGCTTTGCCTTACAGTTGCCAGTTTTTGACCATCAGATGGGGCAAGCGGGCACGGGCTTTTTGCAGTCGCGTGGGCGTCGGATTGATCAACCACGCCTCTTTCCCCAACCCCAGCAGCGGCAGATCGTGCAGGCTGTCGCTCAAGGCCAGCTCGGTATCAAGGGCGCAGATCTCCGGCAGCAGCTTGTGCTGACCGTGGCAGTAGAAGCGCGGCATCAGGCCGCCTAACCGGTAGTGCATCTGCGAGCCAATAATCCGGTGGGGCAACTGGCCGGGCAGTTGCTGATAGAGCTGGGCACGCACCAGCGCCCGCGGGCTGGCGGAGATCACCCAGCAGCGATGCCCTTCTTCTTCAAGCAGCCGATGCGCCTCGCGAAAGAGCCCCGGACGAGTGTGGCAATAGGCGCGCACCAGCTTGCGCCAACCGAGGGGAGAGAGCCAAAGCGTTATGGCCCACCAGATAAGGGAGATACCGCGCCGCCGCTGGCTGGGCACCAGATAGACCAACCCACCCAGCGCAATCACCGGCAGCAACAGCAGCGGCCAGATCCGGCGCCGCAGGATATAGCGCAGCAGACCGGCGTGGCTGTCGCCGGGGGCCAGGGTGTCGTCAAAGTCGGCCAGGATCCAGCGCGGTGCACGTCCGTCAGGATCACGCGCTTTCGCTGAATGGATCATTGTGTCAGACGCTGGGCGCATCAGCATCAGGGCGCAAGGGCTGCGATGGCGGCCGTGAGCTCGGGGGTGACAAATTCACTCCCCACATCGGGCGGGCAGACAAAGTCGAACGGCTCGCCCGCCAGCGTAAAACTCAGTCGCCAGGCGTGCAGATAGCCGCGCTCTGCGGGCGTGCCGCCATAGCGTTCATCCCCGAGAATGGGGGCGCCGATGCTTTTGAGGGCAACCCGGATCTGGTGGGTCTTGCCGGTCTGCGGCTTGATGCGATAGAGCCGCAGCCCCTCCCGCACCGAGACCGAATCGAACCAGCTAATGGCGGGGTTTTCCAGCGTGCGCGCCAGCATCCAGCTGCCGCCGCGCCCCTTTTGCATATCCCCCTTCACCCAACCCTGCTTCTTCTTGGGCTTACGATCGGAGAGCGCCAGATACTGCTTGCTCACCTCGCGGGCCGCAAAGGCCATGCTCAGCTCACGGTTCGCCTCTGTGGTGCGAGCCAGCAGCACCAGCCCGGAGGTCATCTTGTCGAGTCGGTGCACCGGATAGAGGGTGAGCCCGGTATCGGCCTTCACCCGATTGACCAGCCCCGGATTGACCGTCTCTCCGTCCCCCTTCTCGTCATGCATGCCGATGCCGGGCTGCTTGTCGATAACCAGGAAAGCGGGATGCTCAAACAATATCCGGTACATAAAACCTCGGGAACTGGGGAATAAGGCATGCAGCCAACGACTGGCGGCGCTCGGGAGTGCTGCATTCTCCCTGCTCGTCCGCCATTTGGCAAACCGGGCGGGCAGACGATGAAGATAAAAAATGGCCCCACCTGCAACAGGCGGGGCCATTTTCGGCCATCTTGGCAGATCACACCTTACACATTGCGCGGGCGCAGGTGGGCGTGCCAGCGCGCTTCCCACTTTTTGAACAGCCAGACGATGACAAAGGTGAGCAGCATATAGAGCAGCCCGGCGGTCAAAAAGGCCTCGAACGGACTGTAGTAGCGGGAGTTGATGATCCGCGCCGCGCCGGTCAGATCGACGATGGTGATGATGCCCGCCACCGCCGAGCCCTGCAGCATAAAGATCACCTCGTTGCTGTAAGCCGGCAGCGCTCGACGAAACGAGTTGGGCAAAATGATCCGGGTCAGGGTCTGCCAGCGGGTCATGCCAAAGGCGTTGGCAGCCTCAATCTGGCCACGCGGCATATTGTGTACCGCCCCGCGCACAATCTCGGCGGTATAGGCAGCGGTATTGAGGGTGAAAGCCAGCAGCGCACAGAACCAGGCTTCGGAGAAGAGCGACCAGGCGGCACTGTTCTTCAGCCACTCCCACTGGGCGGCGCCGTAGTAGATGATAAAGAGCTGCACCAGCAGCGGGGTGCCGCGAAAGAAGTAGATATAGGCCCAGATTGGCCCCTTGATCAGCCAGTTGCGGCTGTTGCGCAGGATGCCCATGGGCACCGCCAGCATCAACCCAAGGATCAGAGAGAGGGCCACCAGCCAGACGGTGGTATAGAGCCCCTCCCAGTAGGTGGGCCACTCTTTGAGAATGATTGAGAAATCCATGGCTTACCTCGTCTTCATCGTGATGTAGTGACGCTCGGCACTGGCACCGCGACGCCCACAGTAAACGGATGACTGCATTGAGTACGACATGGCTTACCTCGTCTTGATGGCATAGTTACGCTCGGCCCACTTGAGCGCCGAGGTGGAGACGGCAGTGAAGATCAGGAATATCAGCGCCACGGCCATGTAGAAAGTGAAGGGTTGCTGGGTCGAGCCCGCAGCCAGCGAGGCTTTACGCACCATGTCATCAAGGCCGATGATGGAGACCAGCGCGGTAGTTTTCAGCAGTACCAGCCAGTTATTGCCAAATCCAGGCAGGGCATGGCGCATCATCTGCGGAAACAAAATACGACGAAACACCTGGGTTGCCCGCATGCCAAAGGCACGTGCGGCCTCCAGCTCACCCTTGTCTACCGCCAGAATGGCACCGCGGAAGGTCTCGGTCATGTAGGCGCCGAAGATAAAGCCTATGGTCGCGACACCGGCCACAAAGGGGCTGATATCCACATAATCCGGGAGCAGGGAGACCCACTCCTGATTGGGATTGCCTTCAAGTAAAAAGCTGTTGTAAGCCTCGTTGACCCAGCTGCAGATGCCGTTGATCAGCACCTGGCCGCCAAAGAAGAGCAGCATCATCAACACCAGATCAGGGATACCGCGAATAATGGTGGTGTAACCGGTGGCAATAGCCCTGGCCCACTTGTAGGGGGAGAGTTTAGCCAGCGCCCCCAGCATGCCGAGCAGCAGAGCCAGCAGCAGGGAGGCCAGCGCTACTTCCAGGGTGACCCAGGCGCCCTCCAGCAGCGAGGCTTCGTATCCTTTCAAATCAAACATATGCAGCTCCATTGCAACTTATCGAGTGGGCTGATGCCTCTGAACAACAAGAGAACCCACATCCCTAACACGGTCAGATGCAGCTCCATTGCAATTAATAGGGCCCATCGCTCCACACGGAGAGAACGGGCCCGATGACGACTGACGAGGTGAGCCGGTCGGCCTGTTATTCGCTATCTATGTGGCGAATGACTCACCGTACACGGCTCCGGTTTTTACTCGCCGTATACGTCGAACTCGAAGTACTTGTCGTTGATTTCCTTGTACTTGCCATTGGCACGCAGCGCCAGAATGGCGGCGTTGAATTTCTCTTTCAGATCCTTGTCAGCCTTGCGCACCGCAATACCGGCACCTTCACCAAACCACTTGGGATCGGTCAGTTTCGGGCCGACGAATTCAAAGGCATCCCCCCCCTCTTTCTTCAACAGACCGTCGGTGATGGCGGCGGAGTCGGCCAGCACATAGTCGACACGGCCAGACTTCAGATCGAGATAAGCTTCATCGGCAGTGCCGTAACGCTTGATGGTGGCGTTCGGGAAGTTGTCGGTAATAAAGGTATCCATGGAGGTCGCACGCTGTACCGCTACGGTTTTCCCTTCCATGAAGGCTTTGTCGAGCTGCACGTCAGTGCCCTTCTTGGCGGCAAAGCGGGCCGGAATGTGCTGGTACTTCTGGGTGAAGTCCACCTTCTTCTTGCGCTCTTCGGTGATATCCATGGTGGCGATGATGGCGTCAAACTTGCGCGACAGCAGCGCTGGAATGATGCCGTCCCAGTCCTGCTTGACCAGGGTGCACTTCACCTTCATCTCTTCGCACAGGGCGTTGGCGATGTCGATATCAAAGCCTTTCACCTCGCCACTGGGCTCGGTCCAGGAGAAGGGGGGATAGGCACCCTCAACCCCGATCCGGACCTCTTTCCACTCCTTGGCCATCAGGCTACCGGACGCGAGGGCAGTGACTATGGCTGTCGCCAGCATCAGCTTGTTCATGTATCTCTCCTTGATAAAACAGTGGGTTGGGTAACCAGGCATCTCGCCATCAGTAGATGGAGGAGATGAATTGCTTGAACCGCTCGGATTTGGGATGGGCGAAAATCTCCTTGGGATTACCCTCCTCTTCCACCCGCCCCTGATGCAGAAACATCACCTTGTTCGATACATCCCGGGCAAAAGACATCTCGTGGGTCACCACCAGCATGGTGCGCCCCTCTTCGGCAAGCTCGCGCATCAGGCCGAGCACCTCGCCTACCAGCTCGGGATCCAGTGCCGAGGTGGGTTCATCAAACAGCATCACCTCGGGATCCACCGCAAGCGCACGGGCAATAGCGGCCCGCTGCTGCTGACCACCGGAGAGGTGGCCGGGATAGTAGTCACGCCGCTCCCACAACCCCACCCGGTTGAGCAGGAGCTCCGCTTTGGCCATCGCTTCGGCGCGAGGGACCTTGAGCACCTGGATCGGCACTTCGATGATGTTCTGCATGATGGTCATGTGTGACCAGAGATTGAAGCTTTGAAACACCATGGCCAGTCGGCTGCGGATCCGCTCCACCTGACGCATATCCTCGGGCAACCGCTCGCCGGCGCGGCTGGTTTTCATCCGGATCAACTCGCCATGGAGCGAGACGGTGCCGGATGAGGGGGTTTCGAGCAGATTGATACAGCGAAGAAAGGTCGACTTCCCCGAGCCGGAGGAGCCGATAAGGGAGATCACATCCCCCTTGTGGGCGGTCATGTCGATGCCCTTGAGCACTTCGTGGGTGCCAAAATATTTGTGCAGATCACGTACTTCCAGTGCGGCAACGTCGCTCATCCATTACAACCTTGTCTGTCCCTAGACGCCGCAGGGGCGTGACTCAACCATCGTCCATTTAACAAAAAGTTAACCGATGGCAACCTTCAGCGAAAATATCACCCGGATAGTGAAAAAACAATACAGAACGAAGGTCTTCAGAGGATTCGCTCTATTTTTATTCGCTCTTTGCGTATTTTTCAGCACTTTGTTTGCATAAACAGCCGTTTCAATAGCTGTTCCGATAACGCCTTTTTATACCCCAATCATATCAGTGGCAAGAGAAAAGCGTGATGTGTGCCAAACCGGCACCAAAATGGCTTTATGCACACCCTTGCAGAACGAAATATCAGACCCCCAGATCGGATCAACTTGATTTTATTGGTGCACTCGGGCTCGCACAGAGCCTTATCAAACAGAGCGGTTGTGGCAAAAAAGTAACAATTAGCCCCCAAAAGGGCTGTTTTTGACCATGAAAGCGAGAGATATGTGACACAGAGCCAATAAGTAATGATAAGGTGGTGTTTTTATCAGTTTTTGTGATCGAGGCCTCGATGCTGCTCAATGTATTGCTGATCCTGTTGCCACTGGCAATCGGCTATCTGGTTCCCCTCTCCTCTGCCCGGCTGATCAAGCTGGTCAACCAGAGTCTGGGCAAGATGGTCTACCTCATTCTGTTTCTGATGGGTCTCGGGCTTGCCTATGTGGAGAACCTGGGCAGCAATCTGGCGGTGATCTTCAAGGTCGCCGGGGTGATGCTGACCGCGATCACGGTCTGCAACCTGCTGGCCCTCTGGTGGCTCGACAAGCGCACACCACCGACCCACGAGGCGAGTGATAGCAAGATGCCGAGCAAGCTACACCTGTTGTGGGAATCCCTGCAGCTCTGCTTTGTGGTGCTCGGCGGTGTGCTGCTCGGGTTGCTGGTGGATCTGCGCGCACTGCCCATCGACAAGTGGAGCGAGTGGGCCCTGATGCTGCTGCTGTTTCTCATCGGGGTGCAGATGCGCAACTCCGGCATGCGGCTGCGCCAGATCCTGCTCAACCCCTGGGGGATGAAGATAGCCGCCACCGTCATCCTCAGCAGCTGGCTGGGAAGCCTGCTGGCGGCCCAGTTGCTGGGCATGCCCTTTGCCCATGGTCTGGCGATGAGCTCGAGCTTCGGCTGGTATTCGCTCTCCGGCATTCTGGTGGCCGACAAACTGGGGCCGGTGCTCGGTTCTGCTGCCTTTATCAACGATCTTGGGCGCGAGCTTATCGCCATCCTGATCATCCCGGTTCTGATGCGTCGCCACCCCTCGGCGGCTATCGGTTACGGCGGCGCCACAGCGCTGGACTTCACCCTGCCGGTCATCCAGAAATCAGGGGGCATTCAGGTGGTACCGGTAGCCATCGTCTCCGGCTTTATCCTGAGCCTGCTCGGCCCCATCCTGATCCTCGGGTTTCTGGCGATCTAAGCCTTATTTCCCCACTGCAGACAAAAAAAGCCCGACCTTGTTGTCGGGCTTTTGCTGGTTGGATCAACCACGCACTCACTCTGGCTGCGATATTGCCCGCAGCCTTATTCGCGCCACTGGCCGCCACTCATCACCCGCTCGATAGCAAACGTCCGGGCGTGCACCAGTAGCAGATCCGCATCCTGCCCGACCCCGATACGCCCCTTGCTGCCGAGCCCCAGCGCCTGCGCCGGATTGCTCGTTACCACGGTCAGTGCCGTCTCCAGCGAGACACCGAGCCGGGTCGCGCGCACACACTGCTGCCACAGGCTGGCAATCTGGCCGCAGCGCATCTCGATTAGCCGCCCTTCGCCATCAAAGCGCGGCAGGCTGGCGTTGGCATCCGAGCTGAAGGTGATGCGCGCGGCAGGCACACCGGCGGCCAACAGCTCGAGGAGCGCATCGGCGGCAAGCCGCTCGCCATCCTCCAGCAGATCGGGAAAGCTCGAGGTGGTGAGATCTACCCAGCCTCCCTCCCTGCCCCACTCGATGGCCTCGGCGAAGAGCCAGGGGTTGCGGTTGCAGTGGGTAGGATAGAGCTGGCGCAGCGGGATATCGGTCTCATCACGCAGGGTGCGCAGAGGCGCCAATGCCCCCTTGCCATCCCCGACATGAAAGAAGCTGACCCCGCTCTTGCCCGCAAGCAGCCCGGCCACCCGCGCCTCGCTGGCAAGCCTGGCCAGCTCGTCGTGGGTCGGCGCACTGGATCTGTGGTCACAGATGGCCACCTCCCCCACCCCCAATACCTCGGGGATCAGGATGATGTCCGACTCCACCGTGCCGGTCAGGGTCTTGACCGGCAGATGGTAGGAGCCGGTATACATAAAGGCGCTCACCCCGGCGGCGCGAAACTCGCGCACCTTGCCGAGCACCTGCGCAGGAGTGCGGGTCAGGCTGTCGGTGCCAAGCGCCGCCACCAGGGTGGTGACACCGGCCATAAGCGCCTCGCTCGCCGCCAGCTCCGGGGTGCGAAAGGCAAAGCCCCCCTCACCGCCGCCGCCGGTAATATGGGCCAGCGGATCCACCAACCCGGGCACCAGATAGCGGCCTCGACCATCGACCCAATGCAGCGGCCAGTTTGCGGGCACCGTCAACCCCTTGCCCATCCAGGCGATACGGCCATCGGCCACCAGCAGATCCTGCTGGCCAAGGTGGGTAGGGCTGAAGATCTCGGCCCCCTCGATCAGGGTCAACATGGCGATCCTCCTTGCACGATTGTCGCTTGCCCAATGAAAAGAGAGGGAGCAAGCTCCCTCCCCCCGTCAACCACCATATATATCGTACTTGAAGTACTTCTGGTTGATCTGCTGATAGGTGCCGTTGGCACGCAGGGCCTTGATCGCCTCATCCAGCTTGCCCTTGAGCTCCTTATCGCTCTTGCGCACGGCGATCCCCATCCCATCACCAAACCACTGGCGATCGGTCAGGGCGGGCCCCACATAGTCGAACTTGTCGCCCCCCTCTTTGCCAAGCAGCCCCTGCTCGATGGCCGAGGCATCGGCCAACAGGGCAAGTACCCGACCCGCTTTCAGATCGAGATAGGCCTCATCGGCATTGCCGTAACGGACTATGGTAACACTCGAGCCAAAATTGTCGGTCAGGTACTTGTCGTGGGTGGTGGCCCGCTGCACCCCGATGCGCTTGCCCGCCATGCCTTCCGGGGTCAACGTCAGCTCGGTCCCCTTGGCCGCCACAAAGCGATTGGGAATATGGGCATATTTCTCGGTGAAATCGACCTTCTGGCGCCGCTCGTCGGTGATCGACATAGCGGCGATGATGGCATCATATTTGCGCGACAGCAGGGCCGGGATCATGCCATCCCAATCCTGCGCCACCAGCTCGCACTTGACCGCCATCTGCTGACACAGGGCGTTGGCGAGATCGATATCAAACCCCTTGATCTCACCCGACGCATCGGTCCAGGAGAAGGGCGGGTATGCCCCCTCCACCCCGAAGCGCACGGTTTTCCACTCCTTGGCCATGGCGGGGGTGGCCAGCAGGCTGGCAACAAACAGGGCTGAGAGGGTCAGTCTGATCTTCATCATGAGTACTCCATTACATAAAAAGCGCACAGGCGCGGACAAGGCACCGCAGGCGAATGCATGCGATGACCAAAAGCGGCAAAATCTGGATGAGCGAGATCACGCCCGAGCGGGCGTCAGTGAACTGCTCCAGGGGGTCGATCTATTCGTCGAACCACTCGGAGAGGTAGAAAGGCTTGAAGTAGAAGGCCAGAAAAAAGCCTCTGGCTTTGCGCATCATGGTGGTTTGTCGCGTCCTGTGACAAAGATGGCATCACCTTAGCACGCCCGAATTTTGCCCGGCAAGAGGCAGCCGCCGGGCAGTAGCAAAATCCCGATCATGGCCAAGGCGGGCGGGATCCGTTAGGCTCGAAGCACCTTGCCATTCCATAACAGACCCACCGCTACCGATGAATTTTCTGGCCCATCTCCATCTGGCTGCCCACACCCGAAGCTCCCTCACCGGCAATCTGCTCGGCGATTTCGTCAAAGGCACGCTGCCCACGGGGCTTGCCACCCACTTCGATGAGGGGATCTGGCTACACCGCAAAATTGACGCCTTCACCGATGGTCATCTCGAGCACAAGGCGGCCGTCGCCTGTTTCGAGGCCCCCTGGCGCCGCTTTGGCGGCATAGTGGTGGATATGATCTACGACCACTGGCTGAGCCAGCACTGGGGGCTGTTCAGCACCGAGCCCCTGCCCCGCTTCCTGCAACGCAGTTATGACCAGCTATTGGCGGATCACCCACGCCTGCCGGATGGACTGCCACGCCCCCTCAAGCGGATGGCCGAGCAGAACTGGATCGCCTCCTACCGCAACAGGGAGGGGCTGGGGCAAGCGCTGAATGGCATCGGTCGCCGCCTGCGCCGCCCGGTACCACTGGGAGAGGCGCTGCTGACCCTCGATGAATCGCAGTGGCAAACATGCGAGGCGGGGTTTCTGCGCTTCTATCCCCAGCTGATGGACTTTAGCCAGCAACAGCTGGCCCAATATCGGGCAGCGCAAAGGGGCACAGTGATCCCTCTGGATAGGCCTGCTTCCCCATAAAAAAACGCCCCTTGCGGGGCGTTTGTCATCAGTTGGCTTCGTCTTTCTTTTTGCGAATGCTGAGGCCAAGTTCCCGACCACGCAGTCGGGCGTAATAGATGGTGCCGACAAAGGCGAGGGTGGTGAACAGCAGCTCCACCACCGCCAGCCACCGCTCCCCCTCATCTGTAGTGATCAGGGTAAGTGCGTGCAGGAAATAGGGCATCAACACGAAGTTGCCCCAGGCGTGGGTGTAGGGGTTGCCCTGCACTATCCCCTTGAGGGGGAAGAGCAGCGGCACCGTCCAGATCACCGGCAGCAGCCAGGGGTTGAGGTCAGGATGGGGTGACAGCCACAGATGCCAGAGGATGACCCAGCCCAGCAGGCCGAAGAAGCCGACCAGGGTCAGCCAACGTGCGAAGCGGGTGCTCACTTGAGGATCTCCAGCACCTGCTCCGGCGGGCGACCAATACGGGCCTGTCCATTCTTGATGACAATGGGGCGCTCGATCAGCTTGGGATGCTGGTGCATGGCACGAATAAGGGCGTCGCCGTTCACTTCACTGAGGCCCAGCTCCTTGTAGAGATCTTCCTTGGTGCGCATCAGCTGGCGCGGATCGCTAAAACCGAGCAGAGAGAGCAGGTTGCGGATCTCATCTTCGCTCGGGGCCTGCTCCAGATAGAGCACCACATCAGGGGCGATCCCGTGCTGTTCCAGCAGGGCCAGGGTTTCGCGACTCTTGGAGCAGCGCGGATTGTGGTAGATTTGGGTCTCGCTCATGGTAACTCCCTGATTAATCGCAAGATGGGACTAGAAACGGCGCTATTGTAGGGGAAAGTGATGGTCAGGGTAAGCGGCATTGGAAAGGAATTGAAACGAATTTGTTGGCTGATTGTGGCTGGCCTGCTGGGCGCCTGCACGCCCGCCCCCGAATTTACCGATGCAACAGGGCAGTCGGTCAGCCTGCGCCACTTTGCCGGCAAGCCGCTGCTGGTCAACTACTTCGCCCCCTGGTGCGCCCCCTGTCTGCGGGAGATGCCGCGCCTCAACGCGCTGGCGGAGGAAGGCGAGATCGCTGTGGTAGCGATCAACTACGACCCGACCACGCCGGCAGAGCTGGGGCAACTGGCAACCCGATATGAGATCAAGGTGCCGCTGCTGATTGCCAATGAAGATGCCAAGCTTCCCTTCCCTCGCCCAAGCGGCCTGCCCACCAGCTATCTGCTTGATAGCGAGGGCAAGCTCAAGCAAACGCTGGTCGGCGAGCTCGACCAGCAGCAGATCGAGATGCTCAAGGCGACCGCCAGCAGCATGAGTCACTAGCCCATCGCTGCTATCACCGTCATGTACATCACGCCACCGCCATAAACAACAAGGGCGCACCGTGGTGCGCCCTTGTTTGATAGGTCAATGCCAGGTTTCGTTAGCCCTTGAGGCTGTCGAGATCCTTCTTGGCCCGCTCCAGCTCGGTGATGCGCGCCTCCAGACGAGCCAGGGTCATCCGGTCGCTAGTGGTACCGCGCGCCACGATCAGTTCGTCGATGGCCGCCTGATAATCCCCGCGCAGCGAGAGCATCTCGGCCCGCGCCATATGCAGCTCGGTCATTCTGCCCGCCTTGCGATAGGCGTCGGAGAGCAGATTCCAGGCCAGATTGTTCTCTTCATGGGCACGGGCATAGGGGTCGAGGATGGCGATGGACTTCTTGTAGTTGCCGCTCTCGAGGTAGGCGTTGCCGAGGTTGACCACCACCACTTCGTTATCCGGCATCCGGCTGCGGAACTTCTCGAGCCGGGCGATGGCCTGGGCACTGCGTCCCTTGGCCAGATCGATGTCGGTCTGGGCATCGACGATAAAGAGATCTTCCGGATGACGGGCCGCCAGCTCCTGCATCAGAGTATCCGCCTCGTCAGTGCGCTTGAGCTGGATCAGCGCCAGCGCCTTGCCATAGATGGCGGCATCCTTGAGCGGGTAATCCCCCTTCTGGATCCGGGTATCGAAGTAGCTCAGCAGCCCCTGCGGGGTATCGGTACCAAAACGCACCTGAATACGTACCTTGGCCAGCCAGAAGTCGAGGCTGGGCGGCAAGTCGCGGCGGCCATAACTGCCTGCACGGGCGCGGGCCTCGCTGATCCGGGTCTCCGGCAGCGGGTGAGTGAGCAGCATTTCCGGCGGCTTGCTGGCGTAACGGTACTCGGCAGCCAGTTTCTGGAAGAAATTGGCCATCCCCATGGGATCGAAACCGGCATCATAGAGCGTCTTCATGCCGATGCGATCCGCTTCATATTCGTTGTCACGGGTGTAGTTGATGGCGGACTGCATGGAGAGGCCCAGCGTGGTCTGCAGCGCGGCGATACCGGCGGTCGGGTTGATCACCGCCAGCGCGATGGAGCCCACCAGACCGGCCAGGGTCACTGCCGAGCTACTCGCCTGCGCCTCCATGTAACGGGCGATATGGCGCTGGGTCACGTGGGTGATTTCGTGGGCCAGTACCGAGGCCAGCTCGCTCTCGCTGTCGGCGTAGAGGAATAGACCAGTGTGCACCTTGACTCGCCCGCCGAGGAAGGCGGCCGCGTTGATGCTGGGATCATTGATGAGGAAGAAGGTAAACGGGAAACGCACCCCATCGGCGTTGGTCAGCAGTCGCTGACCCAGATCGTCGATGTACTGGCTCAGCACCGGATCATCGATGATCGGCAAGCCGGCACGGGCAAAACGCATAAAGGCGTTGCCGTAACGCACTTCCTGCTCGATAGGCAGGGCCGCCACCCCGGCCGTGCCGATGTCGGGAAGCTGATTGTTGGCCTCGGCATGAAACGTGGCGCCCATCAGGGAAGCCAGCAGGGGAAGCGATGCCATCAGGGGGGAAAAGCGTGCCACGTTATCTCTATCTCCATCAGAAAGGGCCTCGGCAGAATACCCTTGCCCATCAAGGGCTACAAGCGTTGTTTCACGCCCTTATCACGGCCATAATAGCGGCCACCTGCCTGATGGAGCCCCCATGGAAGTTCTCGACCTGACCCCCTGGCGTTGCCCCGAGCCGCTGATCCGACTCAAGCTATGGTTAAGTAAGGCCCAAAGCGGTCAAACCGTCGCCATCCGGCTGGCCGATGCGGGCTCTCGGCAGGATATTCCAGCCTATCTGCACCGTCAGGGCCACCATGTCGAGATGCAGCAAGAAGCGGACAATACCCTCTCTTTGCAGTTGGTTGTCGGGGCGAAACAACCATCTTGAGCCCCAGTGATGTAAGGATGCCGTCATGTTAGAAGTATTGAAGCGCTGGTATCAGACCCGTTTTTCCGATCCCGATGCCGTTACCCTTTTCCTGTTGCTGGTGTTCTGCTTCACCATCATCTGGCTGTTTGGCGATCTGCTGGCCCCCCTGCTGGTGGCGCTGGTAATGGCCTATCTGCTGGAGTGGCCGGTCGCTCGGCTGCAAAAAGCGGGGCTGTCGCGCACCCTGGCCACCAGCGTCATTCTGATCCTCTTTATTGCGGTAGCAGTCGCCTCCTTGCTGGGTCTTATCCCGACGCTGGTGAGCCAGGGGATCAATCTGGCCAAAGAGGCGCCGGCCATGCTGACCCACGCTCAGGATTATGTGCGCACCCTGCCTGACAAATACCCCGAGCTCATCGACGTCAGTCTGGTGGAGACCGTCATCGACAATATTCGCCAGCGCATCCTCAGTGGCGGCGAGCATCTGGTAAGCGCCTCCCTCAGTTCGCTGGTCAACGTGGTCGCCATCATGATTTACCTCATTCTGGTACCGCTGATGGTCTTCTTTATGCTCAAAGACAAGCGGGTCTTGATGGGCAGCCTGCGCCGCTTCCTGCCGCGCAACCGTACCCTGGTCAACCGGGTGTGGGTCGAGATGAACAACCAGATCATCAACTACATCCGTGGCAAGGTGATCGAGATCCTCATCGTCGGCATCGCCACCTATGTCCCCTTCGCCCTGATGGGGCTGCGCTACTCGGTGCTGCTGGCGGTCTCGGTCGGCTTCTCGGTGCTGATCCCCTATATCGGCGCCGCCGTGGTGACGGTGCCGGTAGCTATGGTGGCCCTGTTCCAGTGGGGCCTCACCCCGGAGTTCGCCTGGCTGATGGTGGCCTATCTGGTCATTCAGGCCCTCGATGGCAACCTGCTGGTGCCGGTGCTCTTCTCGGAAGCGGTCAACCTCCATCCGGTCGCCATCATCATCGCCGTGCTGGTCTTTGGCGGATTGTGGGGATTCTGGGGGGTCTTCTTCGCCATTCCCCTCGCCACCCTGGTCAAGGCAGTGATCAATGCCTGGCCAAAACGCGAAGATCTGCCGAGCGCCGCAAAATAACCCGCTTCCCCATGCAATCGTGACAACGGAGTGTCCATGACCTTTTTTCGTCAAATCAGAGCGGTAGGGCTGACGGCCCTGCTCCTCGCTGCCGCCCTGCCCGCCCGCGCCGATATCGACCTTGGCTCCATGGATCTGCTCACCAGCGACAGCCCCACCAGCCCGGTGCCACAAGGCTTTGTCGCTGGAGCGGCGCTCATCGGAGGACAGGCCCGCTATGAGGCGCAGGATAATGCTACCTACGCCATCCCAGGCTTTATCTACTTCGGCAAGCAGTTCATGTTTCTCGGCGATCGGGCGCGCTACTACTTCCACAAAGATGAGAACCTCGCCCTGTACGGCTATGGCCGGGTGCGTTTTGGCAATCTGGATCCCGAGGATTCGCCCGCCTTCAGCGGCATGGAACAGCGCAAATGGCAGCTGGAAGGCGGGATCGGTGGCAACATCATCACCCCCTACGCCCTGCTGACCGTGCGGGCCAACAGCGATATCACCGGCCGCAGCAAGGGTCAGGAGCTGCTGCTGTGGGCCGACTTCCCCATCCAGCGCAACAACCTGCTCATCATGCCGGGGATGGGGGTGATGCTGCGCAGCGACAAGATGGCCAACTACTACTTCGGCGGCATCTCCGAGAGCGAGGCCACAGCCCAGCGTCCAGCCTGGGATACGGGCTCAACCCTCTCCCCGATGGCGGCCCTCATCACCAGCTACCGCTTCAGTCCCAACTGGATTGGCATGTTCGCCATGAACTACGAATTGTATGATCGGGACATCAAAAACAGCCCCATCGTCCAGCACGATGGCGAACTCTATGCAGGATTTGCGCTCGGCTATATCTGGTAACGGTGATGCGCTGTGAGATAAGAACAAACAAAAGGGAGCCTTCGGCTCCCTTTTTCACGACCATCTTCAGGCTGCCCATTCAGGCTGATAGCGCCGCCAGAAACCCGCTCAGCTGCTGATTGACGAAGGCCGGATTTTCCAGCGACGAGATGTGGCCGGCTGCCGGGATCTCCCTGAACGGGCAACCCAGCACCTCGGCCATCAGATAGCCCTCCAGCACCGGGCGCGCCTTGTCCTCGCAGCCGGTCATCACCAAGGCAGGAGTGCTGATCTCCTCCAGCCACTCGATGCGATCTTCACGGGTCACAAAGCTGCGGCCCACCGCGACCATGGCGGCAATCTTATCCTTTGGCCAGGCGGCAAGGCGCGCCTTGAAACCGCTCATCAGCGCCTCATCAGGCTGATTGGCAAAAAAGAGCGGCGCCACCTGTTCGACGATAGGCGCCGGCACAGTGCCAAGCTGCTCGATCATCGCCAGCATGCCGAGGTAGCGCTCGCAGGTGATCTGCGGCTCGAGGCCAACAAAGCTGTCCATCAGCACCAGTCCCTTGAGGCGAGCTGGTGCCATGCGCGCCAGCTCCACACCCCACATGCCGCCGATGGAGAGGCCCACCAGCACGAACTCGTCGACCCCGAGGGCATCGAGCAGCGCCAGATGATCGCGCGCCAGGGTTGCCAGCGTGCAGGCGCCTTCCGGAAGCAGATCGGAATCGCCGTGGCCCCACAGCTCGGGAACGATGCAGCGATAACTCCCTTTGAGCGCCTCGATTTGCGGCGCCCACATGGCGCTATCCCACAGGTAGCTATGACCAAACAGCAGCACCGGCCCTTGCCCTTCATCCAGATAGGCCATCCGGCGGCCCGCTATCTCCATAAAATGCTTCATGTTATCTCCTGTTGCCAGCGATGGGCGGGCAGTGTATCACGTCCCCCTTGGCAGTCGACTCTCCCTGGTGCAAGCTGAAGTGACGGCAAGAAGGGACTCAAAGAGGAGAAGAAGATGCCGAAGGACAAGAGCAAGAAGCGGCCACGCCTAGACAAGAAATGTTATGAACACCACCTCGCCCACCTGCAGGAGGAGCTGGTCAAGCTGCAGGAGTGGGTCAAGCATGAGGGGCTCAAGGTGGTGGTACTGTTCGAGGGACGGGACGCCGCTGGCAAGGGGGGCGTCATCAAGGCGATCACCGAGCCCCTGAATCCCCGGGTTTGCCGTGTGACCGCGCTGCCCGCCCCCTCAGACAGGGAGCGCTCCCAATGGTACTTTCAGCGTTATGTCGCCCACCTGCCCGCCGCTGGCGAGATGGTGCTGTTTGACCGCTCCTGGTACAACCGGGCCGGGGTCGAGCGGGTGATGGGCTTTTGCAGCGACGCCGAGTATCGCGAGTTTCTGCGCGCCTGCCCCGAGTTCGAGCGGATGCTGATCCGCTCCGGCATCACCCTGATCAAATACTGGTTCTCGGTCTCCGATGAGGAGCAGGAGAAGCGCTTCAAGGAGCGGATCAACACCCCCATCAAGCGCTGGAAGTTCAGCCCGATGGACCTGCAGTCCCGCTCGCGCTGGGTCGAATACTCCCGCGCCAAGGATGACATGTTCACCTACACCGACACCGAGGATTGCCCCTGGTTCGTGGTAGAAGCGGACGACAAGCGCCGTGCCCGCCTCAACTGCATCGCCCACCTGCTGGGCAAGGTGCCCTATGAGGTGATCCACTATGAGCCCATCAGCCTCCCCCCCATCAAGACCGAAGGGTATGAGCGCCCGCCCCTGACCAGCCAGCACTTCGTACCGGATATCACTGCCGACCTCGAGACCTGACAGACACTCGCCATTTGCGGCGAGCAGATAATAAAAAGCCGGTCTGACGACCGGCAAAAAGGCATTGATTATTAAGAAAGGAAAACCGGCACAACAAAAATCAGGTACGGATATATTTGGCCGTGCGCGGGAACGCCTGCTCCTTGGCATCAAATAGATAGCAGGCTTCGGCCGGAATACCCACGCTATAGCTCTGACCGGTCGCCACATCGACGTCGGAGGTGGTCTTGACGGTAAAGTCGTGACCATCCACATCCATATAGACGAATGATTCGGCCCCCAGATGCTCGGCAACCTGCACTACGCCGCTCAGCTTGCTGTCGGCATGGGCGTGGCTCAGCGGCACCAGATGCTCCGGGCGGATGCCCAGCTCAACCTTGTCACCCACCGCGCCACGACGGGCATCGACCCGCACCCGCACGCTGTCGCCGGTAGAGAGTTTGACCACGCACTCCAGCTCGCCAATCTCCATCAGCTCGGCGGCCAGGAAGTTCATCTTGGGCGAACCGATAAAACCGGCCACAAACTTGTTGTCCGGGTTGTGGTAGAGATCCAGCGGTGAACCGAACTGCTCCAGGTTGCTGGCGGCATCGGCCTTGAGCGGACTCAGCACCACGATCTTGTCGGCCAGGGTCATCGCTTCCACCTGATCGTGGGTCACGTAGATGATGGTGGAGTTGAGTTCCTTGTGCAGCTTGGCAATCTCGATCCGCATCTTGACCCGCAGCGCGGCATCCAGGTTGGAGAGCGGCTCGTCAAACAAGAACACCTGCGGCTGCTGCACAATGGAGCGACCGATGGCAACCCGCTGACGCTGACCACCGGAGAGCGCCTTGGGCTTTCTGTCCAGCAGCGGCTCAAGACCCAGGATCTCGGCGGCGCGCATCACCCGCTTGTGGATGTTCTCCTTGTCCATCTTCTTGAGCTTCAGACCGAAGGCCATGTTCTCGTAGATGTTCATGTGGGGATAGAGGGCGTAGGACTGGAATACCATGCCCACGTTACGCTCGACTGGCGGCACGTCATTCATATAGCGACCGCCGATGGTCAACTCACCACTGGTGATGTCCTCGAGACCCGCGATCATCCGTAGCAGGGTGGATTTACCACAGCCGGACGGGCCGACGAAGACAATGAATTCGCCCTCCTTGATGGAGAGGTTGATGTTGCGCAGGGTGTCCTTGTGAACAGCCGGATCGTAATTTTTGCGAACGTTGTTGAGTACTACTTCAGCCATGACGAGCTCCGCTCTTGAATCTTTGCAAATCGTGATAGCGGGGGGAGTCAGCTCCCCCGGCCATAAACTTAACCTTTCACACCACCGGCAGTCAGACCGCCAACCAGCCAGCGTTGTGCCAACAGGAACACCACTGTGATGGGAAAACCGGAGAGCACTGCGGCCGCCGCGAAATCACCCCACAGGTAGTTCTGTGGATAGAGGTACTGCTGGGCCCCGACCGCCAGGGTCAGATTGTTCACATCCTGCAACAGGATGGAGGCCATGGGCACCTCGGTAATGGAACCGATAAAGGCCAGAATAAACACTACCGCCAAGATGGGTACCGACAGGGGCAACAGGATCAGACGGAATGCCTGCCACGGGGTCGCACCGTCGATGGCCGCCGCCTCCTCCAGGGAGGAGTCGATGGTCTCGAAGTAGCCCTTGATGGTCCAGACGTGGAGGGCAATACCGCCCATGTACGCCAGGATCAGGCCACCGTGGGTGTTGAGACCGAGCCAGGGGATATAGTCACCAATCTTGTTAAAGAGCGCGTAGATAGCCACCAGCGCCAGTACCGCCGGGAACATCTGGAAAATCAGCATGCCCTGCAGGATGGTGGACTTGCCACGAAAACGCAGGCGGGCAAAGGCGTAGGCACAGGTGGTGGAGAGCGTCACGATCATCAGGGCAGTGATGCCGGCGATCTTGATGGAGTTCCACAACCAGGTCAGCACCGGGAACGGCGGCGGCGTGATGCTGCCGTCGGCGTTGGTGATGGAGATGCCAAGTGCCAGCTTCCAGTGATCCAGCGTCGGATTGGAGGGGATGATCTCCCCTACGGCGAAGTTACCGTTACGAAACGAGATGGCGATAACCATGATCAACGGGAAGATGATCAACGCCAGGAAGCCCCACATGACCAGGTGGGTTGCCCACACCCGGTATTTGACTGATTTGGGTTGTACGATTGCCATGTTGAAGCCTCCTTACAGCTGCTTGTCGGCTTTGGACAATTTCAGGTTGAGCAGCGCCAGCGCACCTACGATGAGGAAGATGGCTGTGGCGATGGCACTGGCCAGACCGTAGTCCTGACCACCCGATCCCTGGAACGCAATCCGGTAGGTATAACTCACCAGCAAGTCGGTGGTACCGGCCGGGGTGCTGGCGCCGATGATGTCGGGCGCACCGTTGGTCAACAACTGGATAAGCACGAAGTTGTTGAAGTTGAAGGCGAACGAGGCAATCAACAGCGGTGTCAGCGGCTTCATCAACAGCGGCACGGTGATCTTGAAGAAGTTCTGCACCGGGCCGGCACCGTCCATGGCGGACGCTTCATAGAGATCTTCCGGAATGGCTTTGAGCAGGCCCATGCAGAGGATCATCATGTAGGGGTAGCCGAGCCAGGTATTGACAATCAGGATCATCACTTTGGCCAGGAAGGGGTTGGTATACCAGTCCGGCTTGATGCCAAACGCCGCTTCCAGGAACATGTTGATCTCACCGAAGTTCTGGTTGAACAACCCCTTGAACACCAGGATGGAGATAAACGCCGGAATGGCATAAGGCAGGATCAGCATGACCCGGTAGAAGCCGCGTCCCTTGAGAGATTCCCACTGCACCAGGCAGGCCAGCACCATGCCGATAGCCAGGGTGAACGCCACGGAACAGGCAGAGAAGATCACGGTCCAGACGAAGATCTGCAGGAACGGCGCCTGAATACCCGGGTCCGTCACGATGCGGGCGAAGTTTTTCCACCCCACGCTCACCACAAAGCCCGGAGCCACGCTTTTGCCGACAAACTGTCCCTGTTCATCGATGTACTGATAGAAACCGGTCTCGCCATTGGGCAGCATCAGCTCACCGCTCTGGTTGTCACGCAGCAAGTTGCTGTCCTTGATCACCACGCCGGACTTGAGCACGGCGCCATCCGTCAGACGGCTGTACTGTTGCTTCTGGGCGGCAAACTTGCGCAGGCTGCTCAGGGTCAGATGAGTGGTACCATCAGGCAGCACCAGATCGAGCGCGCTCAGATGGGTGCGATGGTCAACGATGGCGCGGATCGGTGTCGCTTTACCGGTGACGTCGCCGGTAACGGGCTCGAGCCGGACTTCCTGGGCAAGGTTCTGAACCCTACCCTCACGCACTGCCAACTCGCGAGCCTTGTTGTTCATCAGAGCCAGCGGTTGACTGAGATAGGATTGCTGCTCCTGTGTCAGCAGCAGTTGGAACTGGCCGTTGTCGCCACCCAGCAGGGTAAAATCGAATTCACCGCCCGCCACCTTGTAGGTTTTCTTCAGATGGTAGTCCCGCGCCTGCTCAATGGAGAGCAAGTTGGATCCCGAATAGTTGGTGAAGGCAATGCCAATGGTGTAGGCAAGAGGGAAGATGATAAATACAACCATGCCCGCGACACCCGGAAAGATGTAGCGATGGGCATAGGTCTTCTTGTTCATGAAGACATACAGACCGACGGATACCACCACCAGATCCAGCAGCGCGAATACCCACTCGCCACTGGCGTACATCATCACGGCTGCATAGCCGTTGAGGATGGCGACCAGGGCCGCGATGGTCCACTTAAGCCAGGTGTGCTTATCCTTCGGACCGGCATAGGACTCAACAGAAGGTACTACTTCCATGCCAATTAACCTTTATAACGCCAAGAGAGATTTGAGAGAGTGGGAGGCCATTGCGGCCTCCCGGGTGGTGCAAGCTTACTGAACGATACGCTTGGCAGCGGTATCCAGTGCTTCATCAACACTTTGACGACCGGAGGTCACGTTCTTGAGGGCTGTTTCGAAGGAGGACCAGAAACGGCTCATCTCGGGAACGGACGGCATCGGCTCGCCAGCCTGGGCGTTCAGCATGGTGGCCTTGATGTGCGGATCGGATTCCAGGGTCTTCTGGAAGGATTTCAGCGCGACTGCACCCAGCGGCTTGTCGGCGTTAACCGGCGCCAGACCGGCATCGGTCAACAGGTAGTTTTCCAGGAACTCGATGGCCAGATCCTTGTTCGGGCTGGCGGCGTTGATGGTGGCACCCAGTACGCCAACGAAGGCTTTAGCCGGTTTGCCATTCAAGGTCGGCAGCGGTGCTACACCGTACTTGATGCCGCTCTTGTCCAGGTTGCTCCAAGCCCAGGGACCGTTGATCATCATGGCCACTTCGCCCTTATTGAACTTGGCGTCCATCACACCGTAGTCGATGCCTTTTTCCAGGTGACCGGACTTGATCATCTCGGAGATGTAACCCACGCCCATCTTGGCGCCCGCATTGTTCACGCCGGTATCTTTAACGTCATAACCGGTAGCGGTTTTCTTGAAGGCGTAACCACCGTTGGCAGCCACCAGCGGGTAGCTGAAGTACGGGGTGTCATAAGCCCACATGATGGCGCGCTTGCCGTTTTTCTTCAGAGTCTCGTCAATCTTGGCGATCTCTTCGAAAGTTTTCGGCGGCTCGGGCAGAAGGTCTTTGTTATAGATCAGGCTGACCGCTTCCATGGCAACCGGGTAACCATAGGTTTTGCCATCAACAGTCATGGCATCCCATGCCAGCTGTTCAAATTTGCCTTTGGTGGCAGCGTTCGGGGTCACGGGGACCAGCAAACCGGCTTTGACCCACTCACCGTAACGGTCGTGAGCCCAGAAGAAGATGTCCGGGCCGTTGCCAGTGGCTGCGGCTTGCTGGAATTTCACTTCAACCTGATCCGGGTGAGCCACAGTAACCTTGATGCCGGTTTCTGCTTCAAACTTCTTACCCACTTCAGCCAGACCGTTGTATCCCTTGTCACCGTTGATCCAGATGGTCAGCTGGCCTTCATCGATGGCAGCAGTAGCAGAGCAAGCGACACCAAGAGTGGCCAGACCGATCAGGGATGACAGCAATTTCTTTTTCATGAGCCTTTCCTTGTATTAGTTCCGCGCTGTAAGAGCATTGTGTGCGAGATGAATATTATCCCAAGCGGCAAACGGCTCACATGACGCAACTCGCATTTTTGAAATGCAATTACGTATTTCCTTCCAGAAAGTTTTGAAAACATTTTCTTATTTCAGGGGGTTAGCGCCATTTATTGGCATATTTCTCGCCAATGCAAGAAATTAAATTACCAAATAGAAATAAAAAAACACGATTGAAAGGGTTTTCACCTCATTGAAAACCCTTTCATATGGATAATTCTGTTTAATTTGTTAACAAAGCACCGAGTTGGTTTCGCTGCCCCCTGCCCCATTAAATAAAAAGACACCGCAGCGAACTGCGGTGTCTTTTTGCCAAAAATGAAGGCCGGATCACATTATGACTGGCGCAGCAGCTGATCCTTGAGATTTGGCGGCACCCCCTTGATGGTCAGGGTATCGGTCTGCGGGTCATAAAACACCCTGCAGTTCAACAGTTTCTGCTCGAAGCTCAGGGTCAGGCCGCCCCCGGAGCCGACAAACTTGGTCAAGCCGCGCAGGGTGGAACGGTCAGCCGGGAAACGCTCTTCCAGCTCATACTCCTGACCGATAAAGCTGTAAAAATCGAGATCGCCATCGCCGGGCAATTCTGCTGACAGCTCCTTGATCTCGATCTCTTCACCGGCACTCGCCTGTTCGGAGCAATATTTGAAGACCTGCTTTTTATAGTCATTGCGCTCGGTCGGTTCGAGCTGGCGACTGTCGCAATAATCTTCTACCGCCTGCAGCAAGCCTTTATTCTGCACCTTGGCATCCATCCCCTCACGGGCCCCCAGCAGATCCATAAAGAAATCGCCCAGTTTGCGACCGATACGTCCCTTGCTGAAGGTGATATAGCGGCGCGAATCCGGTTGGGTTTTCCATTCGGTCAAATCGATACGAGCCACCAGATTGAGTTTGCCGATATCGAGATACTGGATATGACGCAACTCCAGCGCTTCGCTGACGGTGACGCTCTCCTTGCCTTCCAGCAGAGCGATCATCAGGTAGTCAACCCCCACGTAGTTGTACTTGGCAAACAGCAGTACCCCCTGCTCGTCAAGGGCGTGCTCCACCAGTTGCCTGACCAGCAGCTGGGTCATCTCCACCGAGAAGGGGACGAATTCGAGCTGCTCGTCGAGCAGTTTTTCCAGCGCAATGCGAAACAGGGGAGAAGGCTGTTTGGGAGCCTCTTCACCGTCAGCCAGCTCGGCGACGGCGGCCTCGGGGTCTGCAAAAAAGCCAAAGCCCTTGCCCCCCTTGCCATTGTAAATGCGGTGCAGCTCCGCCATCAGCCCCTGTACTGCCTCGTCAGCAGGCAGAAGCTGGCTGCGGGTGTCGGCGTGAGGTTGACCATCGCCGCCCTGGCGCAGGGAGTGAAGAATGATCTTGTCGATATCGAGACTCATGTCACAAAGCCATAGTGTTAGCCGAAAGGGTGAAGTATTATAAGGCGCTTTGAACCGAGATGAACTGAAGATTATGCCCATCGTATCAAAGTACAATAACGAGCAGTTTGACGCCCTGATGAACGACCTGATCACCGCCCTGGAAAAGCATAAAGCGCCGGTGGATCTCAGTCTGATGGTGCTCGGCAACCTGACCACCAATATCATCAATGGTATGGCTCCGGCACAACGCCAGGCCATCACAGAAAAGTTTGTCCAGGCCCTGACCGCATCGGTCGATAACCGCCATGACACACACTGAGTCCTGCGACTCTGTTGATTTGACGTTTCTCAACGCAGATGGATCACTATGGTCGAAACCGGTAACCCCTATCGTGATAATGTCTCTCGCCTGATCACCTGGGGGCATTGGTTCTCCTTCTTCAACATCATTCTGGCCATGCTGATTGCCACCCGCTATCTGGGTGCCATCAACTGGCCGTCGACCACGCTTGGCGTGGTCTATCTCGTTGTAAGCTGGATTGGCCACTTCTCTTTTTTAAGTTTTGTCACTTACCTGTTGACGATCTTCCCACTCAGCTTCCTGCTGCCCAAAGAGAAACCGCTGCGTTTCATCTCCGCCATTGTGGCGACACTGGCACTGGTGCTGCTGCTGATCGACACCCAGGTGTTCCGGCTATTCAAGTTCCACCTCAATGCCCAGGTGTGGCAATTGCTGCTGGATCAAGCCCAGACCGAAGAGGGCTCGATCTGGAGCATTATCTTTATTGCCGTCCCCACCATCTTCCTGCTGCAGCTGCTGCTGTCGGCCTATGTCTGGCGCAAGATCAACAAGCGCAAACGCCGTCAGTACGGCAATCAGGTGGGGCTGGCCTTGCTGATCTGCTTTATCCTGACCCACGTGGTCAACAGCTGGGCGGATGCCACTCTCTATCAGCCCATCACCATGCAGCGCGCCAACTTCCCGCTCTCCTACCCCATGACGGCCCGTTCCTTCCTGGCCAAACATGGCTGGCTGGATCTGGATCAGTACGAGAAGCAGGCGGCCTCCCAGCGAGATGAAGGCGACAGCAGGATGCACTACCCACTGCGCCCGCTCAATGTCAATGCCCCCCAGACCCACAGCAATCTACTGATTGTGGTGGTCGACTCCCTGCGCTTTGACATGCTCAACAACATCAACATGCCCAATCTGCAGCGCTATGCGGATCAGCATCTGACGTTCCGCAATCACCTCAGTGCCGGAAACGACGACTTGATGGGCATGTTCGGCCTCTTTTACGGCCTGCCCGGCCACTACTACAAAGAGATCAGCAGCGACAAGCGTCCACCGGTGCTGTTTGACGAGATGTTGCGCCAGGATTACCAGTTCGGGCTGTTCGGTGCGATGGAAGATGCCCAGAAGTATCGCAAGAGCATCCTCTCCGGTCTGCGTAAACAGGTGTTTGTCTCCGAACAGGTCGATGATGGCAAGCTGCTGATCGACTGGCAGCAGTGGCTGGAGAAGCGCACCCCGGAGCGCCCTTGGTTCTCGCTGGTCTACCTCTCCAGCCCGGGCGACTATCAACTTCCCGCGACCATGAAGGGGCCGTTCCAGCCTGAGCTGACCAACTTCAACCCGGCCACCGCCTATCGGCCGGAAAACCTGCAGAAACTGGAGAATCGCTACAAAAACTCGGTCTTCTATACCGATCAGTTGCTGGAAGATATGTTGACCAAGCTGCAACAGCAGGGGATGGACAGCAATACTGTGGTGGTGATCACCTCCAATCATGGCCAGGAGTTCAACGATACCCATAGCAACAGCTGGGGCGCTGGCAACAACTACTCCCTTTATCAGGTTCAGGTGCCGATGGTAATTGCCTGGCCGGGACGTGGCAGCCAGGTCGTGGAGCGACCGAGCAGCCATCTCGATCTGGCCCCGACCCTGATGCAGAGCCTGCTGGGCGTGCGCAACCCGCCACGGGACTACAGTGTGGGGCGCTCTCTGTTCGACACCAGCCCGCGTAACTGGCTACTGGCCGGGGATCAGAACGACTTCGCTATTTATGAAGGCGACACCATCACCCACTTCAACAAACAGGGTGACTTCGAACTGCTGGAGCGCAACAGCTATCGTCCGATCAAACATGGCACTCCCGATATGGGCGCTATGATCCAGGTGATGAACGAGCTGAACCGATTCTATCGCAATCATTGACCTTGGCACTGATGGTTTTGTCCCAGTAAAACGCCCCGAATCCGGGGCGTTTTTTTATGCCATATCGTAATCGTTCCACCCTGACCGGCTTTAGCCCCCCCACCCTTGCGGGTACTTGTAGCCGACGAAACGCTTTATCGCATAGTCCTTGAAGGCCGCCGAGTTGTAGGCTGCTGCCACATCTTTGGCAAAGGGCTTGTCCGCATCGGCACTTTTTACCACCACCCAGTTGATAAAGTCGTAGCTACGCTCCAGGAAGAGACCTTCAGTGAACGGGATACCGCTGGAGGCGGCGAAATTGCCGTTTATCACCGCAAAATCCACATCCTCCCGAGCGCGAGGTAGTTGTGCAGCTTCAAGCAGTACCAGCTTGAGGTTGTGCGGGTTGCGCACTACATCAAATTCGCTCGCCTTGAGCGGATTGATCCCCTCCTTGAGAGTAAGCCAGCCGAGATCCTGCAGCATCAACAGCGCCCGCGCCTGATTGGTGGGATCGTTGGGGATGGCCACTGTACTCCCCTCTTTCACCTTGTCGAGAGCGACCAGCTTGCCGGAATAGAGCCCCATCGGGCCTGTTGGCACCTGGGTAATAGGTGCCAGCGACAACCCCCGATCCTTGGCAAAGCTTTCAAGATAGGGTTTGTGCTGGAAACAATTCACATCCAGCGACCCGTCGGCCAACGCAATATTGGGGGAGACATAGTCGGTAAACTCCACCAGCTTGACCTTGTACCCCTTGGCCTCCAGCTGTGGCTTGATGGAGTCGGTCACCATGTCGGCAAAATCCCCCACGGTAGTGCCAATCACAATCTCCTGTTTGGCCGGATCGGCTGCCAGGACGATGCCGGCCTGACTGCTTGCCAGCAACAATACGGAACAAAAGCGGAAGGTACCACGCAACATAAAAGACTCCCTGTCTGCAGATTTATCGAGTGATGCCGGATTGTCAGAGTCGAAAATGGAAATCCAGACATCTAAACGGCCATTTAAAGCAAGCTATCAGAGTCAGCGCCCGGTGCCAAGCAACAAAAACGAGAAAGGTAATAAGCCAGGTGATAAAGAGAAGGGAGCCAAGATGATGCCCACACAGCCGGCGCATCGGACAGTCACGAAAGCAGGTTGCAACCCACGCCAGTTAATTACAGAAAGATCAATAATTGCAAATGATAAATGCTCTCAATAGAGCACACTGAAAGCCTCAATGGAATACCTACCACAAAAAAGATCAGATTTCTTTGAATCTTATCAAACTTATGAAAACGAGCTCTTTTGACTCTTCATTATCCATGTGTAGATTCCATTCGCACCCAGGAAGGTGCCCTATAAGATGGAGTTTAAAAATAATGAAGCAAACATCGTTAGCGCTGACGGTCACAGCGCTGCTGTCGACACTGCCAGTTGCACTCGTTCAGGCAAGTGAAAGTTGTGTCCCGCTCAGCGGTAAGGAGAGCGGGTTGGATACTGGCCGCAGCAGCACGGAACGCTGCCTGCTCGGCATCAACCCGCTGCAGGATCAGCAGTGGTATCTGCTCAACAGCGGCCAGGATGGCTTCAGTGCCAGGGCAGGAATCGCAGGCAATGACCTCAACCTCTGGTGGGCACACCGTACCGGCGTGCTGGGACAGGGTATAAATATCGCGGTAGTGGATGATGGCTTGGCCATCGGCCACCCGGATTTGGCGGACAACGTGCGTCCGGGTTCAAAAAATGTGGTAACCGGCAGCGATGACCCGACCCCGACCAATCCGGATACCGCCCATGGCACCTCGGTGGCGGGCATTATCGCCGCGGTGGACAACACCATAGGCACCAAGGGGATCGCCCCCCGCGCCCAGTTGCAGGGATTCAATCTGCTTGATGACGAGAGTGAACAGCTACAGCAGGATTGGCTCTACGCCCTTGGCGACAGCGAGGCCAGCCGCGACAATCGGGTCTTCAACCAGAGCTACGGCATGAGCCTGGTGGATCCCCGTCCGGCCAACGATCTCGATCAGGTGCAACTCGATCGTCTGTTCGAACAACAGACCCTCAAGCGGCAAGGGGCGGCCTATATCAAGGCTGCCGGCAACGGCTTCAACAGAATAGCGGCAGGTGGCTATGTGCTGAACCGCACCGGCAGCGGCCCCAAATTGCCGTTTGAAAACAGCAATATCGACCCCTCGAACAGTAACTTCTGGAACCTGGTGGTAAGTGCGCTCAACGCAGATGGTGTCAGATCCTCCTACTCCAGCGTCGGCAGCAACGTCTTCCTGAGCGCCACCGGTGGCGAATATGGCACCGACTCCCCCGCCATGGTCACCACGGATCTACCCGGTTGCGACATGGGCTACAACCGTACCGATGATCCCAGTAGCAACCGGCTGCACGGCAACCTGCAACTGGATGCCAGCTGTGACTACAACGGTGTGATGAACGGCACCTCTTCGGCGACCCCGAGCACCGCTGGCGCCATGGCGCTGCTAATGTCTGCCTATCCCGATCTGTCGGTGCGGGACCAACGGGATCTGCTGGCACGCAGTGCTACCCGGGTTGATGCCGCACACCCTCCGGTCATGGTGAGCTACACCAGCAGCACCGGAAAACGCCGTGAGGTCAAGGGACTGGAAGGGTGGGAGCGCAATGCCGCCGGCATGTGGTTCAGTCCCACCTATGGCTTTGGCCTGATCGATGTCAACAAGGCTCTCGCGCTGGCGGCCACTCACCAGCCACTGCCGCCACTGGTTCAGTTGCCATGGCTGAAGGTCAAACCGGTGGATCGCGCCTCCTCTGCCATTGCCGATGTGGGCAATAGCCCGACCAGTTCGACCGCCACAGTCGCAACCCCGCTGACCGTCGAAGCGGTACAGGTCACGGTCAGCCTGGATCACCAGCGTCTGCCCGATCTGCTGATCGAACTGGTTTCCCCCGCCGGTACCCGCAGCATACTGCTGAACCCGTTCAACAGCCTGGTTGGCCAGTCGCTCGATCTGCAAAAAATGGGCTATGTGCGCACCAAGGGCTTGCGTGACATGCGCCTGCTCTCCCACAAGTTTTATGGTGAACCGGCACAAGGAGCCTGGCGACTGGAAGTAACCGACGTTGCCAACGGTAATCGCGAGGTCTCTCTGCTCAGTCTCCAGACCCGTGAGCGCACCACCCTGACCGAGCGCAACAACCGCCAGCCAGGCAAGCTGATCGAGTGGTCCTTGCGGATCCTTGGCCACAACGCCAACCACAGCTAACAAGCGAGGAATTTTATCATGAACAAACCGGTTACCTTACTGCTGGCCAGCCTGTTGGCCCCCCTCGTGCTTAATGCTGTGGCGGCAGAAGCCGTGACTCTGGAGGGCAAGCAGTACCGCACTATAGAGGTAAATGGCCAGACTTACCTCATCCCCGACCATGGCAGCAAGTCGCGAACCACCCGCAGTCTCGATGGCAAGGAACCGCTGCAGACCCTGCACCGTGGCGATGTGCTGATGCAGGGGGCCGTCAGCCCCGAGCTCACCGTCAGCGGCACCCTGCTGGTGGAAGCCGATGACGACCAGGCCAGCGCACTGGCCAGCCGTCACGGCCTGCGCTTCAAGCAGAGCAGCGGCGGCATCGCCCTGCTGGAAGCCAAGCCGGGTACCGATCTGAACGCCGTCGCCACGGCGCTCAAGCAGGAGGGGGTCAAGGTGCAGATTGAACTCGCCGGGGCCCTCAAACAGCCCAAGTGAGCCGTCCCGGGCCATTGCCCGGGCATATCAGCTGATCTTCGAGGGGGCCGCCGGCCCCCTCGCGTGTTGCCCGCGGTCATCTTCATTGGCCATCAGGCCACCCGTTTTCCCAATCTCCCCTGCCCTTCTCCCCTCTTGCCACCTTCCACCCTTGGTTTGGCACCGCCTTTCGATGCGACCTAGCTCACAACTCGGCCCCCTTGCTCCCGCCGGCACATTTCTCGCTCCCCCGGGGCAAGGCGGCCCTCGCCCGGCTTGTTAACCTGCCTGCAGCCAAACGCCAGCCCACGGGTCCGTTCGGCCTTCCTTGCGATATCCAATGGCAGCCGCCAGCAGAGCGGCCCAGCCCGGGCGGATGCCTTCCACCCGGTGTCGATATCTCCTTTTTATTTTTATTCAGACAGTTACGAGGACGTCTTCATGCCTATCACCACAAAATTGAAA
Organism: Aeromonas sp. 604282; assembly: GCF_049170575.1. NCBI lineage: Bacteria > Pseudomonadati > Pseudomonadota > Gammaproteobacteria > Aeromonadales > Aeromonadaceae > Aeromonas > Aeromonas sp. 604282. The sequence continues at coordinate 53,007 of NZ_JAAKMV010000005.1, forward strand.
GCGGTTTCACTGGGTGTCAGCCTGGCGCTGGCCGGCCTGCTGGTCGGTTGCAACCAGAATGACTCGGATCCCCTGGTCAAGGACGATGCCTATTACCGTGGCCAGGCCGAGGCCATGGTGGCCAAGCTGACCCTGAGCGAGAAGCTGGACCTGCTCTCCGGCCCCGGTTACGGCAGTGCCAACGGCGCCATCAACGTCAAGCAGGACGTGCCCGGCGTGGCGGGTTACATCAACGGCGTGCTGCGCAGCGCGGACGGCATCGACATTCCGGCCCTCAAACTGGCGGACGGGCCGGCCGGGGTGCGGATCAACGCCAACCGCGACGATGACAGCGCCAGCTACTACGCTACCGCCTGGCCCATCGGCTCGCTGCTCGCCTCCAGCTGGGACGTCAAGCTGGTCAAGGCCGTCGGCGAAGCCATGGGGGACGAGGTGCGCCAGTACGGGGTCGACATCCTGCTGGCCCCGGGCATGAACATCCAGCGCAACCCCCTCAATGGCCGCAACTTCGAGTACTACTCGGAAGACCCCCTGCTCACCGGCAAAATCGGCGCCGCCATGGTCAACGGGGTGGAGAGCAACGGGGTAGGCACCACCATCAAGCACTACTTCGGCAACAACTCCGAGACCAACCGCAACCAGATCAACGACATCGGCGAACCGAGAACCTTCCGCGAGATCTACCTGCGCGGCTTCCAGATAGCGGTAGACGAGGCCCAGCCCTGGGCGGTGATGACCTCCTACAACAAGGTCAACGGCACCTATGTCAACGAGCGCAGGGATGCGGTGACCGACCTGCTGCGCGGCGAGTGGAAGTTTGACGGCCTAGTCATGTCCGACTGGTTTGCCGGCGACGTGGCCAACAACGCCTACAAGCAGGTGCTGGCGGGGCAAGATTTGATCGAGCCGGGCAACGTCAAGGAGCAGTTGCAGCAATCCATCGCGCACGGCGATCTCGACGAGGCCAAGGTGAACGAGGCCGCCATCCACATCCTGACCCAGGTGATGAAGAGCCCCTCTTACAGCCAGTTGGCCATCAGCAACAGCCCGGATCTGACCGCCCATGCCAAACTGGCCCGTCAGGCCGGCGCCGAGAGCATGGTGCTGCTGCGCAACGAGGCCGCGGCCCTGCCGCTGGCGGCAAGCAGCACCCTGGCCAGCTTCGGCATCAATCAGATCAACACCTACAAGGGCGGCACCGGCAGCGGGGATGTGAACGCCGCCAGCACCACCACCATCGCGCAGGGACTGGCAGCACGCTTCCCGGTCAACGAGGCGTTGCAGAGCTACTACCGCGATTTTTACGAGAACAACAAGGTCTATCACGAGGGGCAATTTGGCGCCAAGGGCTACTACACCTGCGCCGAGGCGCCGATCAGCGGCGAGCTGGCGGCGCTGATCGCCAATGCGGCCGCCACCCAGCAAGCCGCCGTCATCAGCATTGGCCGCCAGGCCGGAGAAGGGGCGGATCGCAGCAGTGGCAAGGGGGACTATCTGCTCGGCGATGACGAGCGCGCCCTCATCGACGCGGTGAGCAGCGCCTTCCACGCCCAGGGCAAGAAGGTGGTGGTGGTGCTTAACGTCAACGGCGTCATCGATACCGCCCAGTGGAGCGACAAGGTGGATGGCATCCTGCTGGCCTACATGGCTGGCCAGGAGACCGGCCACGCGGTGGCGGACGTGCTCTCCGGCGCGGTCAACCCGAGCGGCAAGCTGGCCCAGAGCTTCCCGCACAGCTACGCCAGCGTTCCCTCCGCCGGCACCTTCCCGGGCGAGGACACCGACGGGGACGGCGAACCGGACGATCTCTACTACAACGAAGGGATCTACGTGGGCTATCGCTACTACAGCACCTTCGAGCAGGCGGTCTCCTACCCGTTCGGCTTCGGTCTCTCCTACACCAGCTTCAGCTACACCAGCCCCGCCATCGCCAGCAATACCCTAGCGGACGGCAGCGCCGGCAACCTGGTGCTGACCGCCACCATCACCAACACCGGCGCCGTGGCAGGCAAGGAGGCGGCCCAGGTCTATGTGACCGCCCCCGAGGTCAAGCTGAAGAAACCGCTCATCGAACTCAAGGCCTTTGCCAAGACGGCGCAACTGGCACCGGGGGCCAGCGAACAGCTGAGCTTCACCATTCCGGCCAGCATCCTCGCCAGCTTCGATGAAGCCAGCAACCAGTGGATCGTGGAGCCGGGTCGCTACAGCGCCTACATCAGCCCCTCGTCGGATGTCTCCGCCAGCACGCCGGTCAGCTTCACGGTGAGCAAGGAGATCGTGGTGAGCAACACCACGCCGGGGGCGCTGGCACTGCCGGCCGGGGTGGATCCCGCCAGCGTCACCACCGTCACCCGCTAACAGAGGCAGGCACGGCCGGGCACCCAGCCCGGCCTTGCCCGACAGTTGCCCAGCAATGACCCGACACGGGACCGGCCTTGCGCCGGTCCCGTTCTTATTGGCGGGCGTTGCGATAGGCCAGCGGCGTCATCCGGGTGTTGGCCTTGAAGAAGCGGTTGAAGGCGCTCTGGGATGAGAAGCCGACCCGATCACTGATGTTCTGCAGCGGTTGATCCCCCTCGCCCAGCAAGCGGCAAGCTTCGCTCACCCTCGCTTCCCTCAGCAGGGTAGAGAAGCTGCTCCCCTCCCCCTGCAATTTGCGATTCAAAGTCCAGCGGCTGACGTTCATGGCCGCGCACACCTCCTTGAGCAGGCTCTCGTCGCTCTCCAGCTCCCCTTCCCGGATCTTGTGGCGGATCCGCTCCCCCACCAGATAGGCAAAGGGGGCCCGCTCGGCGATGTCGGCGCAGATCTGCGCCAGCTGGGCCAGTTGCAGATGACCCAGCGGCTCGTTGTAGCAGTGGCTGGGGCAGTCGAGTTGGGCATTGTCGATGGTCAGGGTGTTTTCCCCCTGCTCCCAGCGGCAGCAAGTGGCGAAGAACTGATCCAGCAGCTGATGGCGCGGTGGCGGCCGCCCCGTGAAGCCCACCGAGACCCGGGGATCCGCCAGATAGACCCGCAAAATCCGGTAGAGGATGATGAAGTTGGGGATAGCCTGACTCGCCCCCAGGCTGGCGGGCCCCTGATTGACATACAGGTATTGGCTGGCCTGCGCCCCCCGCCGTACCCGCAGCTCGTCACAACTGCCGATGATGGGGCGATAGGCCAGCAGCACCTCGAGTGCCGCCCGCGGCGATGGCTGGTTCAGGCACAGGCTGATGAGCGGCGGATAGTGCTGGTAGAGCTGGCCGATGTCGTAGGAGAGGATGGTTTCGTGAAAACTGGCCAGATAGGGCTGCATCAGTTGCAGCATCCGGTAGTGGCTGTGGGCCGGCAGCCGGCCCTGTTCCCGCTCGATGTCGAACGACGTAAGGCCCCCCGCCATCAGAATGGCATCGGGATCGCCTCCCTGCTGCTGGCAGGCTCCCAGCATTCGTCTGATCACCTGGTTTGATACGCTCTGTGACATCCGTCGTCCAGGCCTCCGTGCTGACAGGAAATTGCTCGTGATCTCCACTTTATCGACTACTGATCCACCTCCCATCGAACAGGGTTAGGAGACCAGGGACCATTATGGGGCGGTCACAGGACGAGCAGATGTAACGGAGTGTAAAAGCACGGGCCAGCACGCATATTTACTCCCTATCGTCAGCCTCACCCATTATGAGAGAGGCAGTCCGGCAGGAATCGGACAAGAGCAGCGATAGTCAACCAGTCGCCCACCGCGATAGGGAAGAGAATCACCCATATCAGGAGGCATACGACGAGCCGACCGGGTTTCACACGGAGTCGGCCCCATCCATCTGTTGAGCTGCATGGATCAGATGTGCCCGTTCATTATTCAGAGGCGGGCGGCAGAGTTGGAAAAACTGGTGGGGTTGTGTGGATTAGCGACACGAAGCTCACTGTGACATGGAGCCAAGCCACGGGAGTGGGTGTGAAAAAGCAGATAAAAACAATGCCAGTCAGGCTTTACTGACTGGCATTAGCCTCATACCGAGGTTTTTTATCACCGGGTAATCGCCATCTCCATTCAGGAGGGCTGTTCGCCTTTGCTCTGGGCACCCGGCGGCAAGGGTTTGCGCGCCATCAACTCCAGTTCGAGCAGAGCATAGCGGTGCTCGATGAAGTCATAGACGTTGTTGGAGAGCGCCAGCTTGAAGTAGCTGATGGCTTCCTTGCGGTTGCCTTTGCCCAACTCGAACTTGCCCAGATAGAAATAGGTTTCACACAGGCGCTCGGCCAGCTCCCGGTTATCTTTCACCCCTTTCACCACATTGCCCATCAGCTGGGACGCGTTGATCTCACCGGTGTAGAGACGCACCAGATCCCAGTTCCATGCATCGTCATCGTACTTGTTGAGGCGCTCGCGCATCCGGCTCATGGCCGCAGCGGGATTGAGCTTCTGCTCGGCCAGATAGAGCCAGATCACCCGATAAGGGTCTTCCGGCTGCGCTTCGTAGAAACGCTTCATATCGGCCGCTGCCAGCTCGGGACGATTACCGTAATAGAGGGCAATACCGCGGTTAAGGTAGGCATAGTCATAATCGGGTGCCAGCTCGAGGGCTGAGTCGAATGCCTCATAGGCTTCGTCGTAGTTCTGCTGCTGTACCAGATAGACACCGATGAAGTTGTAGGCTTCAGCGAAATCCGGTTTCTCCCGCAGGGCCCTGTTGAAATCGAGACGGGCAAGGGAACGCAAGCCGACGCGATCAAACACCACGGCACGTTCATAGAACAACTCGGCCCGTTGCTCCGTGGTCAACTCCATTTCACTCAGCATCTGCCCGAGTCGGGCGAGCGCCAACTCGCTTTGGTAGGAGACCTGCAGGGGGGTCGCCAATACCAGTGAAGCAGGCTGCGCCTTGGGAACCTTAGGGGTGTTGACATGACTGCTACTGCTGCAACCCCACATGGGTAGCAGCAACAGGATACCAAGGAGGTATCCAATCCCTTTCCTGACGTTCAATGAACACTCCGACGCTTACGCTTGACCCCGCATATGGTAAAGGTCAGCCGCCACTTTGTCATGTAGCTGAGCCCCTCTCCATCAAATAAATCAGGATTCGACAGGGTATCCGGCCTCCAGCCAGCCGCGAAAACCGCCGTCAACACTGATTACGTTGCGATAACCCATCTGTTGCAAATTGTCGGCCGCCAGTACGGAGCGAAAACCGCCACCACAATAGAGATAGAGCGTGGTCTCGGGATCCGGGAACAGGGTCTCGATATCCCGCTCAATCACTCCACGACCCAGATATTGGGCTCCGGGCAGATGGCCTTTGGCCCACTCGCTCTCTTCCCGCACGTCGATCAGGTGAAACGTGCGCCCTTCGTCCTGCCAGCGCTTGATCTGGTGAACATCGGTTTCGGTGATGCGGGAGCGGATCCCGTCAACCAGCGCCAAAAAACGGGGATTGTGTTGCATGGCAAGCTCCTTTTGTTGAAATCATCTGCGTCAGCAAACGACACGCAGAGATAAGAAAAGAGCGCCATGAGGCGCTCTTCACTGTTACGGCAGGATTTCCTGTTGGTCCGCACCCTCTTTCTCTACCTGGGTGGGCAGCATGTGCTCGCGCTTGACGCCGAGGAACATGGCAAACGCACTCGCCACATAGATGGAGGAGTAGGTACCGAACGCCACACCGATCACCATGGCCACGGCAAAACCGTGGATCAGCGCGCCGCCCTTGAGCAGCAGCGCCAGCACCACCACGAAGGTGAGCCCGGAGGTGATGATGGTACGGCTCAGGGTCTCGGTCATGGAGAGATCGAGAATGTAGTCGGTATCCCCTTTGCGCACCTTGCGGAAGTTCTCCCGCAAGCGGTCGAACACCACTATGGTATCGTTCAGGGAGTAACCCACCAGGGTCATCAATGCCGCCAGCACGGTCAGGTCGAACTCGTACTGGAAGTAGGCAAAGACGCCCAGGGTGATCACCACGTCATGCACCAGCGAGAGGATGCCGCCCATGGCCAGACGCCATTCAAAGCGCACCGCCACGTAGATCAGGATACAGATGATGGAGGCCAGCATCGCCAGCGCCCCGTCAGTAGCAAGCTCGTCACCGACTGAAGGGCCGACGAATTCGACGCGTTTGAGTACAGCGCCCTCATCGAGCAGCTTGGCCGCTGCCAGCACCTCGTTACCCTGCTGCTCGACCTTGACCCCCTCTTTCGGGGTCAGACGGAACAGTACGTCACGGCTGGAGCCAAAGTGTTGCAGGGTGGCTCCTTCAATCTTCTGCTCTTCCAGAACGTCGTGGATCTTGTCCAGGCTCACCGACTGCTGGAATCCCACCTCGATGGTGGTTCCACCGGTAAAGTCCAGACCCCAGTTCAGCCCCCGATCAAACAGGAAGAACAGGGCTACCACCATCAGCACGGAAGAGAAAACCACACCCGGCTTGGCATAGCGCATAAACGGGATCGGTTTTTCAAAATGTAGAATCTGAAACATCTCTCTATCCTCAGATGGGCAGCTTGTCGATACGCCGTCCACCCCAAGCCAGGTTGATAATGGCACGGGAAACTGTGATGGCAGTAAACATGGAGGCGGTCAGACCAATGCCCAGCGTCAGGGCAAAGCCCTTGATGGCGCCAGTACCGATACCGAACAGGATCACGCAAGTGATCAGCGAGGTCACGTTGGAGTCGGCGATGGTGGAGAATGCCCGATCAAAGCCCAGATGGATGGCTTGCTGAACACCGCGACCGTTGCGGATCTCTTCACGAATACGCTCGTAGATCAGCACGTTGGCATCCACCGCCATCCCCAGCGTCAAGACGATACCGGCGATCCCAGGCAGGGTCATGGTGGCACCCGGGATCATCGACATGATGCCGACAATCAACACCAGGTTCATACAGAGCGCCAGGTTGGCGACCCAGCCGAACGCGCGGTAGTAGATCCCCATGAACAGCACGATCACCAGCATGGCCCAGCCGATGGCTTCCATACCGCTGTCGATGTTCTGTTGACCCAGGCTCGGGCCAATGGTGCGTTCTTCCACGATCTGGATCGGGGCGATCAGGGCACCGGCACGCAGCAGCAGCGCCAGGTTGTGGGCTTCGTTGGCGTTGTCGATACCTGTGATACGGAACTGGCTGCCAAGACGCGACTGGATGGTGGCGACGTTGATCACCTCCTCCTGCTTGCGGAACTTGCGCTTGCCATCCGGACCAGGCTGACCAACCGGCTTGTACTCGATGAAGACAGTCGCCATCCCTTTACCCACGTTGTCCTTGGTAAAGTTGGCCATCTTGTTGCCACCCTGGCCATCCAGCTTGATGTTGACCTGGGGACGGCTGTACTCGTCGAAACCGGACTGGGCACCCACGATGTGATCACCGGTCAGGATCACCCGCTTGTGCAGTACCACAGGACGACCATTGCGATCGGTATAGACCTTGGAGCTGGGAGGTACTCGCCCTTCCGCGGCAGCCTGAATATCAGCAGCCTCATCCACCATGTGGAACTCCAGGGTAGCGGTCGCCCCCAGGATTTCCTTGGCGCGGGCAGTATCCTGAATACCGGGCAGTTCAACGACAATGCGCTCGGCGCCTTGCTGTTGTACCAACGGCTCGGCCACACCCAGTTCGTTGACCCGGTTACGGATGATGGTGATGTTCTGCTCCAGGGCGTACTTCTTCACTTCCTTGATCTTGGCTTCGCTCAGACCAGCCAGCAGGATGAACTCATCCCCTTTCTGCTCGGTAGTGAAAGTCAAATCAGGGTTCTGACGACGCAGATGAGAAACGGCGCGTTCCTGATCGGCTTCGTCACGGAAGATCACCTGCACCTGATCACCGACCCGGCGCACGCCGGAGTAACGGATCTTCTGGGTGCGCAGCTCGGCACGGAAATCCTGCACCATCTGCTCTTGCTGCTTGGTCAGTGCTTCGGCCATGTCCACTTCCATCAGGAAGTGCACACCACCGCGCAGGTCAAGACCCAGCTTCAGAGGGGCCGCACCGATGGCTTCGAGCCAGGCGGGAGTGGAAGGTGCCAGGTTGAGTGCGGTAATGAAGTTGTCACCCAGCTTGTTGGCAACAATATCGCGCGCCTTGAGCTGGTCTTCGGTGTTCTTGAAACGGATCAGGATCAGACCGTGCTCGAACGCAGCATGTTTGACCGGGATTTTCGCCTCGTCGAGCGTCTGTGTCACCAGGTCAAGGGTATCTAGCTTGACTTCGGCACCACGGCTGGCAGAAACCTGCAGGGCCGGGTCTTCGCCGTAAAGATTGGGGGCTGCATATAGAAAACCGATGGCGATCACGAAGACCACCATCAGGTATTTCCACAGCGGATAGCGATTCAACACGCTGTGCTCCTTGGGAGATTAAAGGGACTGGATAGAACCCTTGGGCAGAACGGCAGAGACGAAGTCCTTTTTGATGGTGACTTGAGTCTGGTCGTTCAGAGCAATCACCAGGTAATCGCTGTCAGCAGCCACTTTGGCAATCTTGCCAACCAGACCACCGGAAGTGAGCACTTCATCCCCCTTGGACAAGGAGCTCATCAGATTGCGATGATCTTTGGCGCGCTTGGCCTGGGGACGATAGATCATGAAGTAGAAGATCAGGCCAAATACGGCCAGCATGATGATCATTTCCATACCACCACCCTGTGCACCCGGTGCTGCGCCTTCTGCATACGCCTTGGAGATAATGCTCATTTAACAACCTCTTATTGATGTAGATTTGAAAAACAAAATTATATATTGTTGTTATTTAACGTCATTTTCAGCTAACGGAGGCACAGGCTTCCCTTGCCGACGGTAAAACTCAGTTACAAAGTCGTCTAATTTACCCTGCTCGATCGCGTCCCGCAAACCCTGCATCACACGCTGGTAATAACGCAGGTTATGGATCGTATTCAGACGGGCACCGAGGATCTCGTTGCACTTGTCCAGATGGTGCAGGTAGCTGCGGCTGTAGTTCTTGCAGGTGTAGCAATCGCACTCGGCATCCAGGGTGCTGGTGTCGTTGCGGTGCTGAGCGTTGCGGATCTTCACTACGCCATCAGTGGTAAACAGATGACCGTTGCGGGCGTTGCGGGTCGGCATGACGCAGTCGAACATGTCGATACCGCGGCGAACCCCCTCCACCAGATCTTCCGGTTTGCCGACCCCCATCAGGTAGCGTGGCTTGTCGGCCGGAATTTTCGGGCAAACGTGCTCGAGGATGCGGTGCATATCCTCTTTGGGCTCACCCACCGCCAGACCGCCGACCGCATAACCGTCGAAACCGATCTCCAGCAGCCCCTTGAGAGAGACATCCCGTAGATCTTCATAAACTGACCCCTGAATAATGCCGAACAGGGCATTCTTGTTGCCGAGCGCATCAAACTTGTCACGAGAACGCTTACCCCAGCGCAGGGACATCTCCATCGACTTGCGCGCCTCTTCGTAAGTAGCCGGATAGGGCGTGCACTCATCGAAGATCATCACGATGTCGGAGCCCAGATCGTACTGGATCTCCATGGACTTCTCGGGGTCGAGGAAGATCTTCTCGCCATTGATGGGGTGACGGAAGTGGACGCCCGCTTCGGTGATCTTGCGAATATGGCCCAGGCTGAATACCTGGAAACCACCGGAGTCAGTCAGGATCGGCCCCTGCCAGTTCATGAAATCGTGCAGATCACCGTGGGCACGCATCACTTCCTGACCCGGGCGCAGCCAGAGGTGGAAGGTGTTGCCCAGCAGAATCTGGGCACCGGTTTCACGCACTTCTTCAGGGGTCATCCCCTTGACGGTGCCGTAAGTACCGACCGGCATAAAGGCCGGCGTTTGTACCACGCCACGTTCGAAGACCAGTTGACCGCGACGGGCACGGCCGTCGGTGGTTTTCAGTTCAAATTTCATTGCTACCTCGATTCAGTCAGAGAAACAGTCTGACAATAGGAGGGCCGCTCAGGGCCCGGTAAATACGCTGAAGCTTATGCTTCAACCTGGCGACGGGTGACGAACATGGCGTCCCCGTAGCTGAAGAAACGGTACTGCTCGGCCACCGCTGCCTGATAGGCCGCCATCACGTTGTCATAACCGGCAAAGGCACTGACCAGCATGATCAGGGTCGACTCCGGCAGATGGAAGTTGGTGACCATGGCATCGACAATCTGGAACTGGTAGCCAGGGAAGATGAAGATATCGGTGTCACTAAAGAAGGGCGCCAGCGGTTTGCCCTGCGCCAAGGTAACCTTGGCCGCGCTCTCCAGCGAACGCACCGATGTGGTCCCCACCGCAATCACCCGACCACCACGGGCACGGGTGGCCGCGATGGCATCCACCACCTCTTGCGGCACTTCCGCATACTCGGAGTGCATGTGGTGATCTTCAATCTTCTCAACCCGCACCGGCTGGAAGGTCCCCGCCCCTACATGCAGGGTGACGAAGGCCGTTTCAACCCCTTTGGCCCGAATTTTCTCAAGCAGCGGCTCATCAAAGTGCAGACCGGCGGTCGGCGCGGCAACGGCGCCCGGCTTTTGATTGTAAACAGTCTGGTAGCGCTCCTTGTCGGCATCCTCGTCGGGACGGTCGATGTAGGGGGGCAGCGGCATGTGGCCGATGGCTTCCAAAATCTCCATTACCGGACGCGGGTCGAGGAAGTGGATCTCGAACAAGGCGTCGTGACGGGCGCGCATCTCTGCCTCCACGCCCCCATCCATGATCATCCGGGTGCCCGGCTTGGGTGCCTTGGATGCCCGGACATGAGCCAGCACGCTGTGCTCGTCCAGAATGCGCTCGACCAGTACCTCCAGCTTGCCACCGCTGGCCTTCTGGCCAAACATGCGCGCCGGAATGACGCGGGTGTTGTTGAATACCAGCAGATCGCCCGGATTGAGCTGATCCAGCACATCGACAAATTGACCGTGGCGCAGAGCGCCAGTTTGACCGTCGAGCTGCAACAGGCGGCTGGCGGTACGCTCCGCCATCGGATAGCGGGCAATCAGCTCGTCTGGCAGATCAAAATGAAAATCGGATACTTGCATCTTTCACCTCGGGGGGAATCGGCGGCTAGTCTAGTTATCCCCATCTTCCAAGGCAACCCAAAAGACCAAAAACCCAAGAGAGACAAGGGGTAGCGGGCAATTTTGTGAGCACTAACCGGTTAATGACTCTTTAATGTTTTGTATTGACCCTGATCATGTTTTGCCACCCATGGCTGGGCTAGGGTGGAGACAGGCGGAGAAGAAAAACCAATGCAATCAGGAGGCCAACCATGATGACCATATCCGAAATCATGACGGAACATCCCTTTACCCTGGGGCCGGAGAACAGCGTCAAACAGGCGATGGATCTGATGCAGCAGGAGCGGATCCGCCACATTCCCATCGTTGACGAACACCACCATCTGCAGGGGCTGGTCACCCTCACCGACATCCTGGCCACCCGCGAATCCAAGCTGCTGCTGATAAGCCCGGAGCGGGAGGCGGAATTTACCGACAGCGTCCACCTTGACGAGATCATGACCCGCCAGGTTGCGAGCGTGGATCCCCATGCCGGCATCAAGGAGGCTGCGCTCTACCTGCAGCGCCACCGGTATGGCTGTCTGCCGGTGCTCAAGGGACGCAAGCTCATCGGCATCGTCACCGAGTCAGACTTCATTTCGGTGGCCATCAACCTGCTGGAATTGATGGAGGAGCAGGAGCCCCCAACCGATTTTTGACACAACAACCTGTAATTTAATTACAGAAAAAGCGTTTTCAGCAGTAATAAAGAGCAATAAAGGTGAAAGTGTTTCATTTTGATTGAAAAATTACACCAACCGCTTGCCATGTGATCTTCATCACACTATTATCCCCCTCATGCAATAGTTGCCGAGGGGGAGATGAAGGAGTGTGCACCCATCCTCTTCCTCTCATATGTCTGCAAGTTTGCACACCCCGTAGTTAGTCTTTGCTGTAAAGCATTTGTTTATATAGCCATTCCTTGTTTGATGACCCGGCCCTGTCGTTGCGATAGCGCCGGGATTTTTTTATCCGCGTTTTCTGCTCTCCCCCTTGTCAGCACATCTCCATCGCTGCAACCAGTTCCCTCAACCTCCTGCGCCACCTGTTTGCTCCACCGCTTATCTCATCGCGTCGCCATGCCTCTGCACACCTCTTCTCATGCCTTGAAAAGGCGATGTAGCGCACAGATATTGAACCATGATAAGGAGTTATCTCAGTAGGCCAGAGATATTCATGTTAGGTACAGCCATAGTAAGCTATCTAATAAGTAGATTTAAGCGATTCAAAAATGCGGCTTTTATCGATTAGCAGTAGCCCCTATGATGAATCCATCGAAAGTTAAGCGCCTCGTCTGGCAAGACTCTTCAACACCAGACAGGCATATGTACATCACCAAGGAGCAATTACATGTCTACCTACATCAACACTGAAATCAAGCCGTTTAATGCTACCGCCTACCACAATGGCAAATTCGTGCAGGTCTCTGACGCAGACCTGAAAGGCAAGTGGTCCGTGGTCTTCTTCTACCCGGCTGACTTCACCTTCGTCTGCCCGACCGAGCTGGGCGATCTGGCTGACAACTACGCTGAATTCCAGAAGCTGGGCGTCGAGATCTACGCTGTCTCTACCGATACCCACTTCACCCACAAGGCTTGGCACGACACGTCTGACACCATCAAGAAGATCCAGTATCCGATGATTGGCGACCCGACCGGCACCATTACCCGCAACTTTGGCGTGATGATCGAAGAAGCCGGCCTGGCCGACCGCGGTACCTTCGTGATTGATCCGCAGGGCATCATCCAGATCGTCGAGATCAACGCTGGCGGCATCGGCCGTGACGCGCTGGAGCTGCTGCGCAAAGTCAAAGCAGCCCAGTATGTCGCCTCCCACCCGGGTGAAGTGTGCCCGGCCAAGTGGAAAGAAGGTGAAGCTACCCTGGCTCCGTCCCTGGATCTGGTAGGCAAGATCTAAGCCTTCCGCTTCCAAGACCGGCCCGCATAAGGGCCGGTCTGCTTTCCGGCCCTCAGAAACGCCATCGCGCGCTTTTGACCTGTGAAGATGCCGACCCGCAATCACCAAGAAGGAATTCGAAGATGTTGGATACCAACCTCAAACAACAGCTGAACACCTATCTGCAGTACATCGTCAATCCCATCGAGATCAGCGTGTCCGGCAACGACAGCGACAAATCTGCAGAGCTGCTGGCGCTGGCCAGCGAGATCGCCGAAATGTCCCCCAAGATCACCCAGACCTCTGGCAATGCCACCCGCACGCCTTCAATGAGTATCGCGCCGCAGGGCCAAGCCCCGCGCGTTCACTTTGCCGGCATCCCCATGGGTCATGAATTCACCTCGCTTGTGCTTGCCCTGCTGCAAAGCGGCGGTCACCCCTCCAAGGCCGATGCGGCCGTGCAGGAGCAGATCCGCAATCTCAAGGGCGAGTTCCACTTCGAGACCTATATCTCCCTCTCTTGCCACAACTGCCCGGACGTGGTGCAGGCGCTGAACCTGATGGCCACCCTGAACCCCGGCATCACTCACACCATGATCGACGGAGCCCTGTTCCAGGAAGAGGTCAATGAGCGTCAAATCATGGCGGTGCCGAATGTTTACCTGAACGGTCAACCGTTCAGCCAGGGCCGCATCTCGCTGGAAGAGATCGTCGCCAAACTCGACACCGGTGCTGCAGAGCGCAAAGCCGCCGAGCTGAATGAGAAAGATCCCTACGACGTTCTGGTTGTCGGAGGTGGCCCGGCTGGCGCCGCAGCAGCCATCTATGCCGCCCGTAAAGGCATTCGCACCGCCATCGTCGCCGAGCGTTTTGGTGGTCAGGTGATGGACACCGTCGGCATTGAGAACTTTATCTCCGTGCCCTACACCGAAGGCCCCAAGCTGGCCGCAAGCCTGGAGCAGCACGTCAAGCAGTACGGCGTGGAAGTGATCACCGAGCAGCGCGCTGCCGCCATCAGCAAGGATGGCTACGTAAACGTGGATCTCGCCTCTGGCGCCACCCTGAAGAGCCGCGCCGTGATCCTGGCGACCGGTGCCCGCTGGCGCGACCTGAACGTGCCGGGCGAACTCGAGTACCGCACCAAGGGCGTGGCCTACTGCCCGCACTGCGATGGCCCCTTCTTCAAAGGCAAGCGGGTTGCAGTGATCGGTGGCGGTAACTCCGGCATCGAGGCAGCAATCGACCTGGCTGGCATCGTCGAGCATGTGACCGTGGTGGAATTCGCTGACACCCTGCGCGCCGATGAAGTGCTGCAGAAGAAGGCTCGCTCTATGGGCAATATCGACATCATCATGAGTGCCCGCACTACCGAAGTGATCGGTGATGGCAGCAAGGTGGTCGGTATGGATTACGAAGATCGCACTACCGGCGAGATCAAACACCTGGCGGTGGCTGGCATCTTCGTCCAGATCGGTCTGGTGCCGAACACCGAGTTCCTGAAAGGGAGCGAGATTGCCCTGACCCGCTTTGGCGAGATCGAGATCGATACCAAGGGTGCGACCTCCCTGCCCGGCGTCTACGCCGCTGGGGATGCCACCACGGTACCGTTCAAGCAGATCATCATCTCCATGGGTGCCGGCGCCACTGCCGCGCTGGGGGCGTTCGATTACCTCATCCGCAACCCCGCACCGGAAGCGGAAGTCGCGAAAGCAGACACCGTCACAGCCTGACCATTCTCTGCACCGTAAAGCCGACTCAATGAGTCGGCTTTTTCATGCGTCTCCGCGCCAAGTGCTCAGGACAAACACTGTCCCAATGGCATGTCGAAAAATTAAGTTTGAATAAAACCAGTACTGTCTACACACCAGCTCTATACAGCTCCCCCTTACCAGATTGCGTAAAGCGCAGTGCTGGGAAGACGATATGTAAGCCAGAGATTGGCCGTCCGCAAGACAGGTCTGTGTTGCTACGACGTCAGCAAACATACCGCTTTGCGCTGACGTCCCCACTCTCTGCGTACGATGGCCAAGTATCAAGCCACACGGGAAGAGGGCATTGCTGAAGTCGATGAGACCTTCTTCCTTGAGTTGCTCAAAAGGCTACGGGGCTTACCTGGCACGACAAGACAGCCAGGAGACAGAGAGCGAATCCGGGGACCGGGCCGGTTTACATCGCACTATATGGTGGAGCAGGACTATGCAGGTTTTCAGTAAGAGCAGATGAATGCCGAAGCCATCAGAAACGTCATGCCCTTATCTATCGTCGTCGGAGGCTAGCTGTTTAGTTATGGGTTGGCGCAGAATACTGGAACATTACGGGAAGGAGGTGAATATCAATGTGTGTTTGCATGAGGTGCTTGGGCACCCCATGCAACATGTAACGTAATGGGTGCATAGCCTTTTTATAGGCGATTGAGTGCCAAATTACGGACGGTAAACTTTGACGTTATCAAAGCCCTTCTCTTTCAGATAGAGCGCCTGCAACTTGCTCATCACGCCGCGATCGCAGTAGAGCAGATAGGTCTTCTCCTTGGACAGATCGCCAAAGGCGGTGGCCAGCTTGAAGAAGGGGATATGCAGCACTTCACGACCTTCCACCACCAGCGGCTTCTCATCGTGTTCATCGGCAGAGCGGATATCCAGGATCACCTCGTCAGCGCCCAGCACCTGGGTCGTTTCCACCTCTTGCACTTCAGCAGCAGTCTCTTCACCGATACGGCGGATATCGAGGTAACGGGCCTCGGCCACCACCTTGTCCAGAATGGAGAAGTCAAAATTGGCCTCTTCCTCTTCAATGCGGGAGAGCTCGGCCTTCACGGTCGGCTTCTTCGAGATGACACCGCAATACTCCGGCATGGTTTCGGCGAACTCCAGGGTGCCGATGCGGCGGGCTTCACTGATGATATCCGGCTTATCCCAGGTGATGAGAGGACGCAGGATCACCTTGTCGGTCACCCGGTCAATCACGTTCAGGTTGGTGAGAGTCTGGCTGGAGACCTGACCCACACACTCGCCGGTCACCAGCGCCGGGATCTGGAATTCATCGGCCACCTTGGCGGCGGCACGCATCATCATCCGCTTGAGCACCACCCCCATCTGACCGTTGTCGATCTTCTCGAGGATCTCGGCGACCACCGGCTCGAAGTCCACCGCGGTGAAACGTACCCGGTGGGATGAACCGAAGCGGTTCCACAGGTGATAGGCCACCTGCTTGACGCCGATCTCATGGGCCGCACCGCCCAGATTGAAGAAACAGTAGTGCACCCGGCAGCCGCGCTTGATGAACTGGAACGAAGCCACACCGGAGTCAAAACCGCCGGAGAGCAGACTCAGCACATCTTCCTGGGTCGCGATGGGCATGCCGCTCAGGCCCTGATGGATGGCGCTGACGATAAAGAGCTCCTCACCGTCGATCTCGAGGTTGATCTTCACGTCCGGGTTCTTGAGGCGCACACCATTGCTTTCGCAGTGCTGATTCAATCCACCGCCCACGTAACGCTCAACCTCGAGGGAGGAGAACTCATGCTTGCCGTGGCGCTTGGCGCGCACGCAGAAGGTTTTGCCCTTGAGCTGGTCGCCCCATACGGCTTTCACCTGCTCGAAGATGTCGTGCAGATCGGTAAACTTGCTGGCTTGTACCTCGAGGAAGGCCTGAATGCCGGGAATGCAGGCCAGGGCTTCGATAGCCTGCTCGCGGAACTGGTCATTGCGGGAGCTCACAATCAGCTTGTCCCAATCCATCCGTACGCGGGCATCGTCGTCGAAGCGGCGCAGGACATTGCGGATATTGCCCTGCAGGATTTTGATAAAGCGCTGGCGAACCGACTTGCTCTTGATGGTGATTTCCGGGAACAGCTTGATAATGAACTTCATGGGGGCTCTTTAAATTTTAAGGTAAATCAATGACTTACAAGTAGATGTGGGAACGAATGTTAGAATGGGAGTTCCCGTGAACAGCTACACATTATCTCACAGCGACCAACTTGTTGCCACCCTTGCCAAGCAGCCGGTGTCCACCTTCGGGACCCACTACACCAAAGAAGTCGCCCTCTTCATCGCACGACACCTGAACAAGGCCCAAGGCTGGGCTGCGAGTCTCTACCTGCGGACCATCGCTAAGGGTATCGGTTGCACCACCCGCACAGTCCGCAACTCCCTCCGCCGTCTGGAGTCCATCGGTTTCTTCAAGACAGAGTTCCGGAAGCACGACCAGATAGCCAACTGGAATCTGGCCTCTGTGTACCGCATCGGGTCAGCGCTCCTAGCCCTTTTCCGTACCCCCAGCACCAAGCGTCCGGCTAAGTCTTTGACTTCTTCTAAACAGAAACAAAGTAACAAGGATCACGCTCCCGTTTCTTCGTCTGTGAATAAGTTCACCATGTTCGACCGCAAGCGAGTCACCAAGACACCGGAAGAGTGGGAAGCCAGCCAGAAGGCCAGCCAAGAGCACAACAGGAGCGCCCTACAGAAGCTCATAGCGATGATGAAGGGATGACCCTATGGATGCTTGGGGGATAGGACCAGCGATCAAGCAGGAGTGGCTACAGGAGATCCTGCTGCCCTTCCTGTGGGATGAACTGGAAGAGTTCGAGGAAGATGGAGAGGACGCCCCTCTGTCGCCCTGTGGCATCCCCTTTGACTGTCTGGACTGTCGATTGTGTGAATACCTTGAGAGGACGTAATGATGACCGAGCGTAAAACTCTGGTGTGCGTGGAGGCTGGGCTAGGGGTAGCTGAAGGCCAGCGATTCCCTGTGCTGGGAGAGAATGGGAGTGTGTGGGAGATACTGCTGGGCGGTGAGTACCGGAAGGTGAACAAGCGGTCTGGCCGTGTGCAGGGCTGGAAGACAGGCCCGAGGTTCGAGCCTGAGTCTACGCGAGACGGAAGTTAATAGTGCATCCTGAAGCGGACAACGTTCACTGGATCGGCCTCGTTCTCTTCGATGAAGAACGTCTCTTGGTCCGCACCGTTTACAGAGAGTGCTACATGCTCCCGCACATTGTGGTTCTTCAGCACCTCACAGTTTGTCGCCTGCTCCTCGTTCTCCAAGTCAAAACTGACGAGTATGTAATTATTCGATACGGGCTCACCGTTGGATACCCTTGGTGTGGCTTCGTAACGAGCACTTGCATAACCGAAGTCTTGACCGTTAAGTCGCAGGGAAGTAATTGCTGTCATGTAACGCCTCCTTGTGGTCTGAAACACGGGACGGTATCAGGTAGGAGACGCGAGGTAAATCCGAATGAAACTTGGGGTCAGCTTTGAGTCTGACCCTTGGTAAATTCTGGAAAAAATCTGAAGGGCTATTTCAGTGATAAAGCGCCCGCCAGTTCCCCCCGTATACCCCCCAAGAACCAGCCATTAGACAGCCCTGCCGTCCTCTTTCTCTCACCGCCTGAGCCTCTGCCTGTGCCTCTTTTTGTACTAGCCCCAAGCCATCCCATTGCTAACACATAGGCGAGCCCCTGCGTTTTCCTATCGCCTCCTGCTGTGTCTCTCTGCCCTTCCATCCGTCCCATTAGGTATACCTTCCAAGAAAAATTTATAGCAGGGTATTGACCCGTCCCAAAAACGTCTCTAAAGTACAGTCCCGTAACCACTAAGACATAAGGAGACACTGCGATGAACATTGAATCCCGTGCTGCTGACCTGCGGACCTCCATCAAGCTGATGACTGGCGACCTCTGCTACTGCAAGACACGCGCTCAAGTTGCCTCTCTGCGTGAAACCATTCGTCAACGTGAAGAAGAACTGAAGCGACTGGAGGACCAAGCCTTCATCAACCGCTGTGTGGCTGTGCTGGATACCGCTGGGATGGGAGAACACAACGTCTACATCTACTGGTTCCGCATCGACTACGGCTGCTGGATTGACGCTGAAGAGGTCGTCAACGCTGGGGGTCTTAGCGACTACCTAGAGTCCCTTGGGATGGAACCGGCAGACGTGGCCGAGCTGATGACCCAAGACTGGGACTGTCAGGATGCTGAAGGGCTGGCTTCTCACTGCCTGCACAAGTACGGGAGCTTTGACTGGAAGGCTCTGGAGGAACTGCTGGAGGTGGACTGTGAGCCCGAGGTACTGGCGGCAGGACTGGCCTGTGAGATTGCACCAGAAGAGATTCAGGACCGCTACATGGGGTCTTGGGACAGTGACGAGGACATGGCTATGGAGCTGTGGGAGGAAGGAGGACTACTTGAGGCAATCCCAGCGTCTGCCCGTGGGTACATCGACTGGCAGGCCGTAGCGAGAGACATGGAGCTTAACGGGGAGTTCGTGAGGTCTGGCACCTACTACTTCCGCAACTGCTAAGAGGATGGCTTCCCTTAGCGCCAACTAGGGGAAGCCTGAGCGAATCACCTATCAACTCTGGGGAGAGTAATGATGAAGATGGAACCACTCGGAAGGGGAATCTACAGGCTGCACATGGAGGGATCAAGTTATACAATCGCTGGCTTTGTTGATTGCTGGCGATTCGCTTGGGAGAAGATGAAGGAGGTTTCCGAATGATTGACTTGGTTATCAGACTACGCCGATTCAAGAGCAGGAAGTCACTGGAAAGAGTTGCCCCAAGGATGCTCGATAGGGCTTCCTCTGCGGGCCTCCAAGAGGAACTGAAGGTCATTGCTGCGATTGACCATCGGAAAGCTGAGATAGCAGCAGGAAGGCATTACGACGCGGGGAAAGTCCCTATGACAGCTTGGGCATTGGTGGATTGAGTAGGAGAGAGTGATGGGACAGGTTATCGGTTATGCGCGAGTGTCGTCTGTCGGTCAATCGCTGGATGTTCAACTGGACAAACTGGCCGAGGCTGGAGCTGAGAAGGTCTATCAGGAGAAGATGTCCGGCAAGTCAGCCAAAGACCGTCAGCAACTCCAAGCCATGCTGGGGTATGTCCGAGAGGGGGACACAGTGGTGATCACCAAGCTGGACCGTCTGGGCCGTTCTCTCGCTGACCTTCTGGCTATCGTGGAGAAGCTGGAAGAGAAAGGTGTGACCCTCCGTGTGCTGGACCAGACGTTTGACACAGGGAGCGCACAGGGCCGCCTGATGCTGTCCATGCTGGGAGCCTTTGCTGAGTTCGAGCTGGAGCTGAGGAAGGAGCGGCAGATGGACGGGATCGCCAAGGCCAAGGAGCAAGGGAAGCACTTGGGCCGACCGAAGGAACTGGACGAAGAGAAGGTCAAAGAGCGTCTGAAGGTAGGCGACCTGTCCCCTGCTGGTGTCGCTAAGGAGCTGGGTATCGGGAGGTCTACAGCCTACCGGATAGCGAAAGCGATGAAAGATGCAGGCGAGCTGTGAGTTGATCGAGTGTGTCTATCGGTAGAGCCTTGAGCCATCGAAAAGACCTATCATCAAGACTGTCCCAACGTACATTAGGGAAAGCTAATTTACCCTGACCAATAGAAAGAACTGATCGAGTGACCCACTTTGATCGAATCTTTCAATCGACCCCCGAGGCTGTTCACTGCGACACCTTGGGGGTTTGTCGTTTGGGAGGACTCGACGATGGCCCGTGTGTCTCTTGCCGTCTCCCTCTGGTCCCTTCTCCTTGCCTCCCTTCTCCCTTTCATCCTTGTCCCTGCTGTCTTCAGGCTTTCTCTGTGGATCTCTGAGATCGTGCAGGGGTGAGCCTGTGGGGTTGCATAGGGGAAGGCGTAAGGTGAGCACAGAGATCGTCTGAGGGGCTATCTGGAGGGGAGCAGAGGGGGACTGTGGGGCTGACTCTGGGCCTGTTCGTCTGAGTGCCCCTGTTTGTTGTCCCGAGGTCAATCCCGAGGACTACCCGAGGTCAATCCCGACGACTCCCCGAGGTCCATCCCGAGGCCAGCATTCCCGACGACCACCCCCAAGACCATCCCCAAGACACCTTCCAGAGACTTCCAGAATAGGAGCTAATTGGGCTAGTCACTTTTCCCTGACCCTAGGGGGGATACATAAGACCAATACTAAAAGACTACTATAAGACATCTATTAGATACCCTAGATACTATCTCTCTATACTCTACACTCTACTTACTATAGGTATCTTTAAGACTACCCAAGGTCTACCTAGAGACTACCCAAGGACGCCTCAATGGCTGTCCTGTTGTCGCTTCTTCAGGTCTCCCTTGCTTGCTTCTCCCTAGCTGCTCAATACCTACAGACTACCCAAGGTCTACCAATCGACTCCTTCAGGATGGCCTACGGGCTGTCCTGTTGTCGCTTCCCCAAGACTTCCCCCTGACCATCCCCAGGACAACCGAGTGACAACTTCAGGACAGATAGCTAGTAAGGATGAGCAAGTGAGAGTATCCGTTGGTTGAACATAGTGAGTTCCTTATGAGGCTCCAAGGGATGGCCTGCGACAGAACCCTGAATCAGGAGAATGTCGCACCCAGCGACTGACCTTGGGACTGTCCACAAATCCTGAATCAGGGAATCTGGACACCTCCCAGCGTCTGACCTTGGGACTGGTAAAAAATCCCGAATTGGGAAAACTTACCACCGCCCCAGCGACTGACCTTGGGACTGTACGAAAATCCCAAATTGGGGAATCCGTACACCTCCCCAGCGTCTCCCTCCGCTCTGCCCTTTATCGCCTATCAACATTGTCCATCCAAGCAAGGGAAGGAGAGGGAGTTATCTATAGGTAATCTGTAGGTACTTATCCTGTGGCCCCTATGCACAGGGAAATCCGGAAGGGGGGTAACGAAACGGGACGCCCCCTTTTAGCAACCCCCGAGGTCTGTCTTGAGGGGTACAAAAATGGCCTTGGGGCAAAACTGTACCCCCGAGGTCTGTCTTGAGGTTGTGCGAAACGCCCCGACGGCTTTTAGCACAGCCCCGAGGTTCGTCTGGAGGTCCCCAAACGGGGGAGCACACTTTGGGGACCCCGAGGTCCGTCTGGAGGGGGTAACAAAATCCCAATCTGGGAAAATGTGACCCCCGAGGTCTGTCTTGGTGAATGACGAAAATCCTGAATCAGGGAATCCGGCGTAGTCCCGAGGTCTATCCTTGCGTTTCCGGAAATGGGATCAGCCCAAAACCGGAAGAGGTCCCGAGGACGACCTGAAGCCATACTGTAAAAATGGCCTTGGGGCAAAATTACAGTATCCCGAGCGACTGCCCCGAGGACGACCTGAAGCCGCCTTGGGAGAAATGCCCTTGAGGCAAAAATCCCAACCCCGAGATCTCCCCCAGCCCTCTCTGTGCAACTGAAGGAGAAGCGGGACGCTGCGATTCTGGAGAAGCACAAGGAGGGTATGAGTGGGCGCAAGATTGCCGAGCTGTTCAAGATGGGCCAGCGCACTGTCGCCGACATCATTGCAGCAGTGAGCGAAAATCCGGAATCCGGAAAACCGCTCACCCCCGAGGTCTCCACATCCGCCGTCCCGATGGCATCCACTGAAGACCGCCCCGAGACCCGCTCACTGAAGGAGCTAATGCAAAATGCGGAATCCGCAAAATGCATAACCCCCGAGGTCTCCAACTCCACTGTCCCGATGGCATCCACTGAAGACCGCTCCGATACCCGCGAGGACGCCCGCTCCTGAAGCCACCTTGGCAGAACTGCGGAATCCGCAAAAATGCCATCCCCGAGGACGACCTGAAGCCATACTGTTGCAAAATCGGGATTCCCGAAAATGCAACACCCCCGAGGTCAGTCCCTCTGTTGTCCCGAGGATGGCCCTGCGTCCACCTGCGCGAACTAGCGGAATCCGCCACACCGCGCACCCCTGCGTCCACTTACCGAAAATGCCCGAGGGCAAATCCGGTAGCCCCATGTGACCCTGAGCGAAAATGCCAGAGGGCAAATCCGCCCACCTCTGCGTCCACTTACCGAAAATACGGAATCAGGGAATCCGCTCACCTCTGCGTCCCCTTACCGAAAATCCCGAATCGGGAAAATCGGTAACTCCCCTCTCCGTCTGTCTGCGGAAAAATGCGGATTCCGCAAAATTCCGCACCTCCCCCTTTCTCCCTGCCCATAGCGATACACCTATCAACTCACAAGGAGCCGCTATGACTGCAATCTCTATCACCACCGTACACCCTGAAGTCGTTAAGGAACGCCTGCGGGTGATCTCCCACCTGATCACCACTGAGCCGGAGAAGTACCTGAAGAACCGCTGGGAGCTGAATCGTGAAGCTGTCAGGGGGTTTATGGGTCTGACACCTGCCGAGTTCGACGCAACGATGGAAGAGGTGGACCGCGAGGTCGAGGCCAAGCGTAACGCTGTGTAAAACTGCGGATTCCGCCAAATTACACACCCCAAGACAGACCCGAGGACGTCCTTGCGCACTTAGTAAAAATGCTACAGCAACAAAATTACTAACCCAGCGTCCCCCTGCAAAAACTGCGGAATCCGCAAAATTTGCACCCTCTCGATCCCCTCTCGCCTCCCTCCGGATTTCCCTGACCTAAGAACGTATGAGAACGCTCAAAAGCGCGTAACTCAAGGACCAGCCCGTGGGGAAACCTGCGGGCTCCCTTTTTCTTCTACGTCCTGACTCCCTTTCCCTCTTTCTCTTTGGCCGAAGGGCCATCCACCTATCAACAAGGAAAAACAACTATGTCTGCTTACGGCACTTTCCCGACTTTTCAAAACGTAACCCATGTAGGTCAGAACAACGGTCAAGGCGATACCCGAGCCCTCTTTATGAAGCTGTTCGCTGGTGAAGTCCTGACGATGTTCCGCAATCAATGCGTCTCCTTGGGCACCACCCGAGTGATGACCCTGAAGGGCGGCAAGGCATTCGATTTCCCTGTACTTGGCATGAGCCACAATGCGAAGTACCACAAGCCCGGCGAGCTGATCCAAGCAGGCGGCATTAAGAACGTCCTGCGCACTGTCACCGTGGATGACGTCGCTGTGGCTGCTGTGTTCGTGGCAGAACAAGACGAAGACCTGAGCACCTTTGAGGTTCGCTCCCACTATGCCCGTGAGCTGGCCTATGAGCTGTCGAACATGATCGACAAGAACGTCTTCCGGACCATCGCCAAGGCTGCCTTCATTACCAACAAGGAGCTGGCTATCGCCCAATTCGGTGAGAACGGCGTACTGGATGACGAGACCTTCACCGAGAACATTACCCTGCGAGCAACCGATGCGGCAGGCCGTCCGATGACCCGTGGTCAGCAAATCGTGGACGCCATCTACCGTGCCCGCACCGAGTTCCGCAAGGCAAGCGTCCCAGGCATCCCTGTGTGTGTCCTGAAGCCGGACGACTTCGAGGCCCTGACCAATGCGGCTGCTGGTATCGGCAACATGGCTTGGCTGGATAAGCGTTTCTTGGGCCAGACTGGCGAGGACAAGTCCAACGGTAACGCTGACACTGGCCTTCGTGTCGCCGGTATGAAGATCTACGAGTCCAACAACCTGCCGGACCAAGACGAAAGCAACGGACTGATCGGCTCACCTGAACCCCTGAGCGTGGAAGACGGTGGCTCTGGCCGTACCGCTGCGTACCGTGGGAACTTCTCCAAGCTGCTTGGCTTGGTCTACACGAAGGACTGCGCGGCTACCGTGAAGGTACGCGACATTGTGACCCAGTGGGTCCCTGAGCCTCTGCGTGTCGGTAACACCGCGCTGGCTAAGATGTTCGTCGGTCACAACATCCTGCGTCCGGCCTGTGCGGTCGCTCTGCTGGAAGCGTAAGGGGATTTCCCTGACCAAAGGATGAAGAGAGGTTTCCGGTCAGGGTCCTCTCACCATCTGGTGGTTTGCATTGCTTCTGGTCATTCGGTGATTCCTTAGACCCCCATGCGTAGTTCCTGTGGTTAACACGGGGGCTGCCCTTGGGGGTTCTTCTTTGAATAACTTTGCTCTGACCTATTACTTCCCAACTACAAGGAGATTTTATGTCTACTCAAACTCAACACCCGAGCTTGCAACGAAAGAAACCCCAAGCCCGTACCACTGCAATCCTGTGGGAAGACGTTATCCCGAAGGCTGACGCTCTGACCCTCCATTTCTCCAAGCAAGCAGGCTTTGCCCTGACTCGCACCCAGATGCTCAACGCACTGATTAACCGCGAGTTCGACAAGCTGCGCTCTCAAGGTGAACTGGCTGGGGAGGTGCAGTGATGGACTACCAGACCGCCGACTCCGGCTTCAGCGTGGAGACCTACGACCTGCCCTCCTACTCCTGCGGCGTGAACGACCAAGGGGAAGCCCTCTATGAACTGGATGGGATCGAAATGACCAAGGCACAGGCCGAGGACTTCAAGGACTACTTCTTCGACGACGAGGACGATCACTCGCTTTCCCAAGGCAACGACACCGAGTCCCTACCGGACACCATTCTTTCAGGCTTGAACGCTGTGAATGACGCGCTGGGAGGCGGTGGCGTCGCTGAGTTCTACGCTGACGAGCTGCTGGGTCTAGGCGAAAGCCGAATGGACTCCGTGGTCTCTTCTTCCGGTATGAGTCGGGAGGAAATCCAATCCCATGCAACAGCGGTAATGATCGACATGGCCGCACAGGTAGGAATGCCCAGCGACTACCTGATGAACGAACTTCAGAACGACATCAACCGCGTCCGCTCGTTTAACTCCCAGTCTGGCTTGAAGCTGCTGCGGGAGGCTATCGCTGACGGTATCGCTGGGGAATACGACTCTGCGATGACCAAATGGGATCGCCTGCGTCGCGCCCTGCAATCCATCAAATAGCCCACTTTCTCTAACCCCTAGTTACCCCATACCACAACCATCCGGAAAGCCTCTGCGGCCTTCTGGAGGGGCCACTGTGCCCGTCTCAACACACACATAAGGAAACCGACATGAACAAAATCACCATTGCTGACCTGTCCGAAGAACTGCTGGACGTAATCAACGGCCAACGCGCTGTTATCAACAAACTGGCTGAACTGGCTGGCCTGTCTTCTGGTCAAGTCCGAGTGCTCCAAATGGAAGCCTCCCAGCGACACCAACGGGCCAAGGCTGCTGAAGCGAAGGCCAAGGCCAACCGTGAAGCCTACGAAGAAGATCACCAACAGATGGCCGCTTGGGTCTACGCCACCCGCTTCGACTTCAACAATGCGAAGGAGTGGGGCAAAGCAGCGGCGACTGAATGGCTGGTTATCTGCGAACGCAACGGCTCCGAGCATGGCCGCGATCACTCCTTTAAGTACCGCGAGCCGACCCAAGACGAACTGCTGGAAGCCCTGAAGGATCTGGAGGGCTGGAGCCGTGCGACTGAAGAACACAACAAGGACCGCCGCGAACATGCCCAGCGGACCCTTCCGAAGGTCAAGGCCAAACTGGCTGCCCTGCTGACCGCCTAATGCAATCCACGGGGGAGGCCCAGCGTCTCCCCTGCTCTACCCAAGGAACCTATCAACATGACCGCTAATGAAACCTTTCTTGTCCATCCCAGCGACTTCGTGAAGCGCCTTCAAGCCTTCGCCACTCTGACCCTTGGCCGCCGTCCATCTACTGGTCAGGTGCAGAACGCAATCAACCGATACGTCATGCAATCCAACGGGACAGACCGAGAGTCGATGCTTGCGCTTGTCCGTGAGCTGTTCCCGACAACCGAACAGGAGGCCGCCTGATGATCACCATTGAGGACTGGAGCCACATACGCAAAGCCAAAGTCCGTCATGCCCTCTTCTGCGTGGCCTATCGGGTTCTTCAAGGGGACAGCTTGGAGAAAGCCTGCCGGACTACCGCAAAGAGTCTGAAGCGCGATTATGGCCGCCTGCGTCTTCTCGCAAGGCACTACATCAAGACCACCGGAGACAACACCAAATGACCCAACCGTACACCTACACACTCGCCACTGATGGCGCTTGCAACACCAACCACACCAAAGCGTCAGTCCGTGTGGCTGGCTGGGGCTTCCTTGCTGTCCGTAGCGATGGCCGCAAAGTTGAACGCTGCGGCTACTGCGTGGGCGCTGGGGAGTCCAACCAGACCGGAGAACTGGAAGCAGTAATTCAAGGGCTGTCACTCCTTAAACCTGGCTCTGTGGTCGAGGTCCTGACGGACTCCGCCTATGTGATCAATGGGGCGACCCAGTGGTTAGCCGGATGGAAAGCGAAGGGATGGAAGAAGGCAGACAACAAGCCAGTCCAGAACAAGGACCGCTGGGAACAGTTGGATGACCTACTGAGCACCCGCCAAGTGACCTTCAAGAAAGTGAAGGGACACAGCGGCCACCCGATGAACGAACGAGCGGATCAACTGGCCGTGACCGGTATGAATCGCGCTGGAATGTAAAACCGATCAACACACTCAACTATTTGCGCTCCTACGTGAAATTTCAGGAAGAGACAGGGGGATTGGCCCCGAGATTTCACGCAGCGATGCCTCCCCAAGGTCACTTCTCCCTGACCTAAGCAATACATCCGGTCACTCCCCGACCGTAAATCAACCAATTGCGTCTTTATGTCGTGCTTCCTCTGCTGCTCCAGCTTGCCTATGGGTTAAGCGATTGGGGGCTTGCTGGAGGGGGAACGGCATGAGAGGCACAACATAAGGAACCCATTCAATGAAACAAGTCGAATCTATCTCCCTGCACTTCATGGGCAACACAGTGACCGTCAACCAGAAGGACGGCCTGTTCTGTCTCAACGACCTGCACCGTGCGTACACTGGTGGTATGAGCCGTAAACAGAAGCCGCACGACTGGTGCAAAGGGATTCTTAATGGCGAGAAAAGTCGCCATTACAATTTGATCACCTTCAAGGGCAAACACGGCGGCACCTATGCGAATGAGCAAGGGGTCTATGCCTACGCTTCATGGCTAGACGAAGATTTCCACAACGCTGTCTTCCAGACCTTCTCCTCTGCTGCCCGTGGTGATGCTGAAGGGGCGGTGAAGATCGCCCAATCCTCTGTCACTCTGACATGGCGTGAAACCCTTCGTGAAGGCAATAAGGCTTTCTGTCACGCTATCTACACTGCACAAAAAGAAGGAAACGTGAAAGGTAACCTGAACCACGTAATGGCTAACATACAGTCTCTTGTCTGCAAGGCAGTGACTGGTCTGGACGGTACGGCATTCAAAAACCGCTATGGTATGTCCGCGCGTGACTTCTTGGTGTCTCAAGATGATGGCAAACGGCTTGGAGTGATGGCCCGCATTGAAGGCAAGGTGGAAGCGCTGCTGGACGCGGGGATGGACTACATGATGATCAAAGCAGCCCTTGCTAAAGATGTTATGAAGGCAATCGAAAGCTGGAGGTATGATGATTTTACTACAAGCAATGGATGATGAGTGGGCAATGCAAGCGATGAGTATTCATCAGCACTCTTAACTCATTCTCGATGAGTGAACCGCAAAGATGATTGCTCCATTGAATTTTGTCACTCAAGCTATTCATGAAAAAAAGGGAACCTTGCGGTTCCCTCTTCATCATTACTTGCCGCCGATCTTAAACCGGAAACATTCTGCCGTCTTAGGGTATACATACTCACCACTGCGCCAATGTTTGAAGCGCTTGCAGTAGACGTAGCCATCTTCTACGTAAGGGTATGTTTTATCGCTCATTATAGCATTCCTCATGTCCAGAACTACTCATAGAACACCACAAGCAAAGCTGATGGTTTCTACATTGGCACACAGGGTTAGTTGCGACTTTGTCGAACTTAAACCTGTTTTCTAAAGCACCTGCGTTCAGCATCTTGCCTCCCATAATGCAGGTGAACCAATTGAGTAGGATTGATTTCCAGACGTTGACGGCATACTATCCAAGTCGAGAATGACTGTGGGTTGTAACCTTCCAGCATTGGCGTGCTGGTCAATTTGGTTCAATCCTACCCTCCTCAGAAGGCATCCTAACGGATGCCTTTTGTCTTTCTAGATCTCATCATCTTCTTCTGAATCAACGAGATCTAATTGAAAGGTTAAACAACCGTCTTTGAACTCAATCATGTCGTCTTTGTGCAAATACTTGACCCGATTGAAAGTCTTGTTAGTCCCTTTGCTCTCTTGAGCTAAAAAATCAGGCAGTCCGGCGCGAAATGACAGCCGAATGATTGCTGGAGATGTGTCGCTCTTCTTTGTTTGTTGGCTCAGAGTGACACTGCCAGGCTTATCTGATTTCATGATCCGACAGACGGTATTGTCGTTAGCAAAAAGAAGCTGGACTTTGTCCTGATACTGGAAGCCACACCGCTCCATCGCTTCATGGCTGATCCTAAAAAGCAGCTCATTTTTTTTAGTCTTGAAGCTGTGGGTTATGCTGACAAGCTCTGATGATGATTTGCCTGCCGCTGTCACAGCTTTAAAATTGAGATTGTCAAACATCACAGTCCCCTCCAAAGAGTTCATGCGGACAAGTTTACTCCCCTCTCATTCGCTGATCAACGTTCTTCATCGATCCCCACTCAATAAATCATTATTGATTTGGCCACCTTGCATTAAATAACTTCACCCTTTGTCGCCTTACCTTCAATTTATGGCTCCTAATGTTAAGTTACTGGCGCCACATTGCGCCACATCGCGCGATTAGTTGCACTATCAGTGCCACAGAAATGGACTTTAATCTCCTCACTCGTGCACTCTCAGTGCCACGGAAATGAACTTTAATCTCCTCACTCGCGCACTCTCAGTGCCACATCGGTGGATTCTAAGTTCCTCACCAGCGCACTCTCTGTGCCTCACCGGTGGATTTCTAAATCTCATACATCTCACCGCCCATGTTCACTATTCCATAGCTCGGCGAAGATGTGCTGCCCTGCAACTGACACAATGGGTCACTGTAAAAGTGTGAGTGTTCTCTTAGAGCTAAAGAAGCACAAAACGCTCCGCTCAACGAATAAGCCCCCTTGGCGGACTTCAGGACTACCTGATGTTCACCGAGGGGGCTTTTTGTTTGTGTTGATTACTTGTTGAACAACTTGAGGAACTGGGACATGTAGGCGGACGCAAGCATGGTCTCAACGGCTTCGAGCTGGCGTGAATAGTCATGGCCGGATGAATAGAGACCATAAGACATCGTTAGCCCTTTGGTCCCGTGCCCAACTATCGGCGCTGTCACATCCTCTGGGATGCCTGCACGTTGGTAGGCTGTGATAGCCATGCCACGCAAGCTGTGGAAGCCCTTGGTGCGATCTCTGACGCCTGTGGCAGCCTCTTTCAGCTTGCCAAACTTGCTGGACCATCCGTGGGGGTTCTTCGACTTAGGGACAGGCCACACGTTACCGACAACGCATTGCCTGAGTTCTTCCCAGAGACCGAGCGGAAGAGGGAAGGCACGAATGGAGTTTGCTGTCTTGCCAGCCTTGATACGCACCAGCGGAACACCTTGGCTAACCTCAAAGGAATCAGCCTGAAGACCAATAATTTCGCTTAGGCGGCAACCAGTGATAAGTCCAAACTTCGTCAACATGCGAAGATCATGCGGTGCCTTCTCAACGATTTGGGCCATCTCTTCAAGCGTGAAAGGGGCGTATGACTGGGAGTCGCCTGTGCTCTTGATTCCTGCGCTCTTGAATGGGTTATCCCCTTCCACGCTCCGAGTGAGATAGCAACTTTCCCACACAAGGGACAGAGCCGATAAGTAACCGACCCGTGTGCTATCGCTCTTGCTACCAGCCAGGGAATCAAGCCACAAAGTCACGTCCCTCCGCTCCACATCCTTCAGTAGAACCGCTGGACGACCAAGGAAGGATGAAAGGCTTTCTGCTGCGTGTTTGGCGCGACTCAACGTTGCCGGAGCTGCGGCTTTAAGACCCTTAACGGCCTTGGCCTTCTCACTCTCGATGAATGCCTTGGAGGCTTCCTGTAGAGTGATGGCGTACTTATCGCCCACCTCTAGCTCCCCGTGGAGGGCAAGCCTTATGGCGTCCGCCAGTTCTTCATCCCCACGCGCAATTGCTGCCTCGACGTCATAAGCGTGGTATAGCCCTTCAGATTCAACGACAACCTCTTGTCCATCTGGCAGCATGACAACCTCAATGCGCTGCTCTGCTTCCCTGACGGCTTGTTGAATCTCTTCGATGTAAGCGTTAAATCGCAGACGCTTGGGGGCTTCTTCAGCCTGTGCCACCAACCGGTCAAAATTGGCAATGATGAGGTCACGCTTCCTCTGGGCTTCTTTGAGGTCGCCTGTTTGTAACGTCTTTGTGTAGAGCCTCCGACCTCCAAACATCGGCAAGCCACGGATAGCCTTGGGGACATTCCACACCAAGTACCAGCAATTTGCCTTCTGCTGTAAGGCCCAAGTCTCACGCCTTCTCATACACACCTCACTTATGCTAGTCTTACCACAAAAGTTACCGCCAATGTTTCCATCTTTGTGCTGTAAGTTGTTGATTAGCTATAAATTCAATGCGTTACACATGGAGTCAAAAGATAATGAACTTCATGGTAATGACTCGGGTGACCTTGATTTAAGGGCGCGAATTATATCAGAACTTTGTGGCCAGCGCCTACTGGATGAGCGTTTGCTCACATTACCCCACGCAGTGTTTGCCGTGCAGCGCCAATCTTGCGTATATTCCCGACCCTGCGCCTCGCCAGATTTTTGACAACAGACTGATCCGATGAAGACCTATATCTACTACCCCGGCATGGAGGTACGCGACGAGCTCTGGCTCAAATTTGCCCTGCTCTATCTGGAGCGGCTTGCCTTTGTCTTCACCGTCAGCGAAAAGAGCGGTCTCACCGCCCTGCTCGATACCCTTCAACAGCAGACCGATCTGCTGGCCGAGCGGCCCGATGCCGCCTTCTTTGCCGCCATTACCCCGCAACTGAAGAACCAGATAAGCGGCCTGGTGGCCCCCGATTTCGTCCGTCACAAGGTGTTTGGCAACAAGGAACTGATTGGTCGCTGGCGTCAGGAGGCCAACCACGACTGCTTCTGCCCGGATCAAGCGGGACTGGAGCGACTGCACGGCTTTTGCCTGACTCACGGCTTTGCGACCCGGGATGAGGGTGGGGTCAGAATGGCGCGGCGCTTTGCCAACCTGATCTCCATGCGCCTTGCCCGTGAGTGGGCACTCGCCAATGACGGGGTGCTAATTACCGATCACGACTATCTCGACCGCCTGCTCCATCTGCTCGAATCCCGCTACCACAATCGCGGTGGTCAGGATTGCTTCCACCTCGAGATCCCGTTGCAAGTGCCCACTCACCTGGCCGACATTCCGTTGGCAGAGCTGATTGCCCTGCGCGGGCGCAGCGGTTTTCGCCAACAGCTGGCCGAATTTCATCTGGCCATCGATAACCTGCTCGCCATGCTGGGTGGCGGCTATGCCGACCCGGCGGCCCTGACCCGCTTTGAACAGGCTCAGCAAGGGCTCAATCAACTGCTCGGGCCCGAGACCCTCAGCATGCCACTCACCACCCTGGTCAGCACCAGCCTGCCCGCCGTAGCCATGCTCCACCAGTTAAAGGCGAGCCACCCCGAAAGCAACCTTATCTTCCATCCCATCAAGAAGAGCCACTTTCACCAGCGCAAGAGCCAGCACTTCTTCACCCGGCTCGGCCATCTGCGCCAACCGGGCTGAATTGGCGGAATGAAAAAGGGGTTGGCATCTGCCAACCCCTCTCGTTATCTGCGGCCTACCAATCATCACCCCGGTGATTGGCCCGCTCTTGCGCCTGCCTGCGCGCCTCCATCGCCCTGTCACGGTGGATATTGGCAGGGGTACAGGCAAACTGTTTCTGATAGCAACGCGCAAAACTCTCGGAAGCAGGTTCGAAAGGTGAATAGAAGCCGGTACGTTCAGGAGAAACATGGTGATCACCATGATTGGTTGTGGCACAACCCGAACTCATCAGCACCAGCAAGGGACACAGAACACGCAGCAAAAGAGAACTCCCGATTGGATTTGAATGAATTCGTAATTATTCACAAATTAATTCATCCAATCAAATATTGATGCATTTCAAATGGTTAATTACATTCACCTCAATGGCTGTCGGCAAAACGATCAACGGGTGATGGTGCTGGCATCACTGTCAGGATGCACCACGCGAAACTCGATACGATCGCTGTTGCCCGCTTCATCCACCACCACCAGCTGATAACGACCCGCCACACTCAGCACCTGATCCCCGTCCCAGCGCAGTTGCTGGCCGTTGAGAAACCAGGCAGACTTGCCGACACCGCCCAGCACCTTGGGCTGCAACCGATAGCGCTGGCTGCGAATGAGGTTGCCCTCCCCCAGCGCCACGATGCGAATAGGGGCCTGCAGCTCGGCACTCTGCCCTTCCCCAGCACAACCACTTGCCAACAGCGCCTGACGTCGCTCGCCGGGGGACCGCCACGGCTCCAGCGACAACGGCCAGAGCGCCCGAAAACCGGATTGCGCCGCATCCTGGCAGCGGGCCAAGGTCGGCTTGCCTTCGGCAGTGAGTGCCACCTGTCGCAGCGGCGAGGGCCAATCCATGGGATCCGGCAAGGTGGGTGGATCGCGCCCTTCCAGCAACCAGGCGCTCTGGCGCTGCAAACAGGCCTCAGGCAGGGTCGCGCTCATTTTGCGCCCCAGCGGCCAGCAAATCTTGGCCTCGCTCACCGTGCTGGGTTGTGCCGGCAGGGGGCTGTTGTCCGAGAGCCGCGAGTAGACCGAGAGCAGCAGCGGCACCGCTGCGCTCTGGCCGTAAAAACCGGGCAAAGGGGTGCCGTCGGGGCGCCCCAGCCAGACGCCTATGGTCCAGCGACCGGAGACCCCCATGGCCCAGCTGTCGCGATAGCCATAGCTGGTGCCGGTCTTCCAGGCCAGTCGGTTGACCCGGCCGGTCGCCTCGCTGGCAAAGGGTTGGTCCGCCCGTCCCTGCGCGCTCAATATTTGCCAGATGATCCAGGCCGCGCCCGGACTCAGCAAGGGGCGCGACACCGCCTGCTGCCCCGCCAGCCAGACCGGCATCGCCACCTGCCCCTCCCGGGTCAGCGCACTGTAGAGCGCCACCAGCTGCTCGAGCCGAATGCCCGCCGCCCCCAGCGCGATGGCCGGATTGGGTTTGTCGGATAGCGCCAGTCTCACCCCGGCGTTGTCGAGGCGGCTGACCAGTTTGTCCGGCCCGAGCGCCTCCAGCACCTGCACCGCCGGCACGTTGAGGGATTGCTGCAGTGCCTGAGCGAGGGTCACCGGCCCCTGAAAGGCGCCGGAAAAGTTGGCGGGACGATAGTCAGACCCCAGCCTCGGCGCATCGGAGAGCAAGGAGGCCGAGTGCACCAACCCTTCATCCATGGCCAGACCGTAGATGAAGGGCTTCAGCGTAGAGCCGGGAGAGCGGATCGCCTGCACCATGTCCAGATAACCGTGGCGGCGCAAATTGCCATACTCGGCGCTGCCCACATAAGCGCGCACAGCCATGGTTTTGTTGTCTACCAAGAGCAACGCCGCTGAGGTCTGCTCGGGGAAGCGGCGAATGTAGCTCGCCACCCGCCCCTCCAACCAGCGCTGCAGATCGCCATCAATGGTGGTGTGCACCAGCGCCCCGGCCTGATGGTCGGCGGCGAGACGGGCAAAGAGCGGCGCCTCCATCGGCGTGAAGTGACCGCTGGCCAGCACCGGCTCGATACGTCCCTCCAACCACACCGGCTCGGGCCAGAC
This sequence comes from Aeromonas sp. 604282, assembly GCF_049170575.1. Lineage (NCBI taxonomy): Bacteria > Pseudomonadati > Pseudomonadota > Gammaproteobacteria > Aeromonadales > Aeromonadaceae > Aeromonas > Aeromonas sp. 604282. Next base: position 87,402 of record NZ_JAAKMV010000005.1, read on the forward strand.
ACCCTGAGCCACCAGCCGCTGCATTACCTTGTCACGGGCGACGCGGGCCCGCTCGGGATGACGGTCCGGCCGGTTGCGGCTGGGAGCCTGTGGCAGCACCGCCAACAGCGCCGCCTCGGCATAGGTCAGCTTGGCCGCACTCTTGCCGAGATAGGCAAAACTTGCCGCCTGCACCCCCTCCAGGTTGCCGCCAAACGGCGCCCGGTTGAGGTAGACGGTGAGCAAGGTGCGCTTGTCGTAATGCCACTCCAGTTGCAGCGCACGGGCCATCTGACGCAGTTTGCCGGGCACGCTCCTGTGGTAGGGCTCGATAAGGCGCGCCACCTGCATGGTGAGGGTCGAGCCGCCCGAAACGGCCCGCCCATAGCGCAGCCACTGCCAGACCCCGCGCACCATGGCCACCGGATTGACTCCAGGATGACGCCAGAAATAGCGATCCTCGTAACCCAGCAATGCCTCGATATAGCGGGGGGAGACCTGCTCCAGGGTCACCGGGTAGCGCCACACGCCGCTGGTATCGGCAAAGGCGCGCAGCGGCCGTCCTTTCATGTCGAGCACCACCCGTGCGTAGGCGGGGTCGAGTGGCGGCGGCGGGAAAATGCGATCCAGCGCCAGCAATGACAGGAGCAGTGCGACAACTCCCAGCACCGAAAAGCGCAGCCAGCGCGGCAGACCGCCAAGCCAGCGCCAGCCTGCGCGGCCACTGCGGCGAAGCCTCAGCCAACCACGCTGCCAAAAAGTGAGCGGGCGAACCCGCTCAAGGGAGGGTTTGTTACTCAGAGATACGCACCTCGTGGATATCCTCACCCACAGCCCGCAGTTCAGGCCGGTACATATCCTCCACCTGGGTCGGTGGCACCTGATAGCGACCCGGCGTCACCGCCCGCATCAGGTAGACCAGCTGCTGGTTGCTCCCCTCACTCAGATCCAGCGCCGCCGTATAGCGGTCGTCGCGAAACTCCTGATGCTTGCGATAGTCGTTCCATTCGCTCTGCCACGCTGGTTTCCCCTCAATGGAGAGCTCTTCGAGCTTGATGCTGTTGCCAAGGGCCGGGTTCTCCAGCTCGAAGCCTGCGGGCACCATCTCCACCAGCAGGGCATCGGGCACCGCGGATTCGCTGCTGACGTTGAGTCGCACCACCACCAGATCGCCCACCTTCACTTTGGCCGGGTCAAAACGCTGACCGTCGCTGTTGAACCAGCTGCGGGTCACACTCATCCCCTTGCTAATCCGTGCTGGCGCCTGTTCGGGGTAGCCGACCAGAGTGCGCTGCACATAGAGGGATCCCTTGCCCTCGTTGGTAACGGCGCTGGCGGCCAGCGCCTCGGGGGAGCCCTGCTGCAGCAAAGCCGAACCGCTCAAGGCTTCGATGCCAGAGGATGAGGCGACTTTGGCCTGCCAGTCGACGGCCGGATCGAAGCGGGCGAGTCGCAACAAGGCGAGCCGCTCCTGGGTGCTGAGCCACTGACGGTGAGCCAGGATATCGGCCACCTTGGCGCTGAGATCAGGCCAGCGCTCCGCAGCCAGCTTGTGCTGACGCAGCAAGGAGAGCTCAAGGGCTTCATCGCGCAGTGGTGAGCCGTAATCGCCCAGATAGTCATCCCCGCGCTCGGTCACCAATGCCCGGCTGAGGGCCTTGGCGGCATTCTGCTCATCCCCCATGGCCGAGAGCGCCAGCGAGAGGTGCAAGAGCGGCAAACCGGAGCGAGCGTGATCAGCCTGCTGCTCCCAGATGAGGCGCAGGGTAGCGAGCGGTGCCTTGCCCACCCGGGCCAGCACATAGGCGCTGTAGGCCTGATAGGCCAACCGGCTGTGCTCGGGGGCACTGCTCCAGCGCTCACCATACTGACTGTCGGTGAGATAGCTTTGCAGCCGGTTCAGCGCCTGATTCAGCATCGCCTCCGGCACGGCGTCACCCGCCTCCTTGCGAGCCAGCAGGTAGTCGGCGGCATAGGCGGTGAGCCACTGCTCCTCATCGGAGCGACCATCCCAGAGGCCAAAGCCGCCGCTTGGCAGTTGCAACCGCTGCAGCCGTTGCTGCAGGGCGCGCTGCACATCCGCCTCACTCGCCGCTTTCTTGCCCTCTGCGGGTTTGCTCCAGGCGGCCCGCTCATCCGCCGTGGTCAGCAAGTAAGGCCAGGCCCGCGACAGGGTCTGCTCCAGACAGGCGTAGGGGTAGTCAGCCAGCGCCTGCCACTGGGCTGCCGGATCCCAGGGGGGAGTGCCGGAGAGGCTGAGCAGCCCCTGCAGGTTGGAGCGATCCAGCCCGACCAGCTCAGCTGGCGCAAAGCTCATCTGCTGGCCGGGAGCCAGCATCTGGTAGCGCTGGCGAGTCTCGGCCGGCCAGGGGGAGCGCAGCGGCAGAGTCCAGTCACGGCTGATGGCAAAATCCTTGCCGCTGGCCGCCAACTGCAGGCTTGCCACACCCCTCGCCCCGGTCACGGTGAGCGGCAGGGTCAACCACTGCTCTTCGCCATTTTTAAGGGACAGGGTGCCGGGCAGCTCGCCGTTTGCTTTCAACCCGCCATTGAGGGTCCAGGCAAGGGAGAGGGTCTGATCCTCGCCGCTCATGTTGCGCAGCTGCACCAGCGCCCGGGTCTCATCCCCTCTGGCGCCAAAGCGCGGCCAGCCAATCTCGGCCACCAAGGGCGACACTACCTTGACGGCGCGCTCGGCCTCACCGACTTGCTGTTCGTTCCAGGCCAGCGCCATCAGTGCCAACTCGCCGTTGAAGTTGGGCAGATCGAGCGGGATCACCGCCTTGCCGCTCTCATCAAAACTCACCTCGCCGCTCCACAGTGCGGCTATCTCGACCCGGCTCTCCAGCGCGCCACCCTTTTTCAGCGGCGCCCGATCGCCCCCGTAGTTGAGGCGGGCCAGCTTGCCATCCTGCGGCGGGATCACCTGGCCGTAGTTGTCGAACAAATCTTGGGAGAAGCGCTTGCGACCAAAGAAGATCTCGAACGGATCGAGCGGCTGATAATCGCTGATATTGAGCACGCCCCGATCCACCGCCGTCAGCACCACGCGGCCCTGACTGTTGGGGGTGGAGGTGGCGGTCACCTCCAGTCGGGTGAGCGGCACCGCTTTATCAGGCGCGCTCAGGGTGAGCGGCAGACGGCGCGCTTCCCGATCCAGCGTGAGCGGCACCAGCCCGACCGAGCGCAGGCTCTGCCCCTGCTGGCTGCTGACCGGTTTGGAGGCGCTGTCTGGCGCGGCAATCTGGGCAGAAATATGCAAGTCATGACGCTGCCACTCGGGGCTGACCGGGATCTCGAACTCGCCGCGGGCATCCTTGGCATCGCCAGCGGCGCCCTTGAGCTCGATACGCTGCCACCAGCGCAGGCCGTCGCCATCTTCCACCAGCAGCAAGCCCTTGCCGGGCCGCGGGGCCACCAGGGTCACTTTGGCCTTGTCGCCCGCCAGATAAGCACGCTTGTCGAGGGTGATGGCAATCTTGTCAGGCCGCGCCTGCTCGCCACCACCGCCCCAGGCGTAACTGCCTATCTCCACCCGCAGGCTCGATTGATGGCCCTGACTGTTCTCCACCTCCAACCGATACCAGCCCGCCGCCAGTTGCAGCGTGAGCGGGGTCGGCCCCTTGCCATCCAGCTGCAGGGTCTGCTCCTGATCCAGATAGGGCTGGCTGTTGAATTCGTACTTCCACCCCTCACCATCGGCGTAGTGCCAGTAGTAGTCGCGGTACTCATTGATAAGGCGCACCTTTACCGCCCCCGCCACTGGCTGCCCCTTGTCATCGAGGTTGAGGATCTGGAAGGGAAGCGGCTTGCCCCCCTCTACCCGATCCGCCACAAAATCAGCCTTGAGTGCCGGCCACTGGCTGCCCGCGGGCCAGCCATACTGGGTGCGGCTGCGATTGACGGCGCGGCCACCAGGCTCGGAGAGCGACACCCGATAGGCCACCTCCAGCGGCCCGAGGGCTCGCACCCCATCGAGCTCATCAGCAAGCGAAAAAGTCCCCTGCCCCTGCTCATTGAGGGTGAGACTGCGCGCCTCGAGATCCTTGGCCTGCTCGGCGAGCAGCACGTCCCCCAGCGTGAACTCCTGCCACTGAGTAAAGGGCATGGTGGCGCGGCTGATTTTTACCTCCGCCTTCGCCTTGGTGGCGCTCGCAGGCGCACCGTAGAGATAGTCCCCCTGCAGTGGCATAGTCAGGGCGGCGTCCAGACTCGTGACTTCACCATCCGGCCCCTTGCCGAGTTGCAGTTTGAGCCGCTCCGGCAAAAACTCCTCCACCAAAAAGGGCCACTCGAAACGACTACCAGCGGCGGTCTTGAGGTTGATGGTCCAGCGCCCGAGCGGTGCATCATCCGGCAAACGCAGACCGTAGTGGGCCGCGCCCAAATTGTCCGGCAGCAGCCGTTTCTGCTCGAGCAGCTGGCCGTCCGGCTGTTTCACCTCCAGCTCCACCGCCATCCCCGGCAGCAGCTGGCCATCCTGCCCCTTGAGCAGGATCTCGCTGTCGAGCCGCTCGCCGGGGCGATAGAGGTCGCGCCCGCTAAAGAGATACAACTGCTGGGCCTGCCAGGGCTGGGTGCCGAGATCGAAGGTGGAGAGATCGAGCGCAGCCCCATCGAGGCGCAGCACTGCCAGATGGTTGCCCTGTTCGGCCAGCAGCAAGCGAGCCCCCTGCACCTGATCGAAGCGGCGATGGCCCTGCGGATCGGTGGTTTGCACCTGCAGCCGGTTGCCCTTCTCGTCAAGCAGGGAGAGCTGCACATCCTTGAGCGGATCAGCCGTAGCCAGCGAGCTGACGAACACCTCCAGCTGATCGCGGTAACGGCGGGCACTGAGCCCCATGTCGCTCACCGCAAAATAGGTGGTTTCCTTGCGCCAGTCATAGTTGCCAAGGGGGAACATCACAGCAAAGTAGACGCCAGCCTCCGCCAGCTGCGGCTCCTTCACATTGATGAGGCGGGTCTCGCGCCGGTTGGCATCGAGCTCCAGCGCGTAGCGGCCGCTGAACACCCGCTTGGCCCGCTTGGAGATCTGCTCAAGCTCCCAGTTACCCATGCCGGCACCGGGGCGATATTCCGCCAGAAAACGGGGCAGATATTCCGCATCGACCCGAAAGAAATCGATATTGACCTCGTCCACATTGACCGCGCTGATGGGCAAGCGAAGTTCCTGACGCAGCGGCAATACCATGCCACTGGCGGTAAAGGAGGCTCCCGCCTCCAGCGGCCGGGCCTTGAGGGTCCAGCTCTGGGGGGATGGGCCCAGCCCCGCCTTGAGGCTCACTTCATAGCTTTTATCGGGCTGAACGTTCGGGAAATAGAGGGTGCGACCATCGTCGGCGAGGATCCACTCCCCCTGCACTTGCTTGCCCCCCTCACTGACCCCGAGCCAGCTCTGCCAGTTTGCCTTCGGCGCCAGGGGGCCGGAGAAGACCAGCGCCAGTGCCGGCGCATCACGATACTGGCGGGCATTGGCCTGCACTACAGATGTTGGTGCCCCGGTCTCCTGCTGCGCAGTGGATTCGGTGGTCGGTACTTGGCTGGCGGGCTTGTCAGGGCCGCAACCAGACAGCAAACCGACCACTCCGCAAAGCAGCAGGGTTGACCAGCGGTGGCGCAGAGCGCCGGTTCCAGCGGTAGAGCGGTGAGAAGCAGAGGGAGAGTCGAAGAGGCGCATAGGTTCCATCCCGAGTTGGAGCGCTGCAAACGCAGCGTGGCTGGAAACAGGATAAGGCATCCTGCTCACCCGACACAAAGCTCATTACCCGAATGGGCACAATTCCGCACCCCTGCAGCACGATAACCCCCATGCCCACAGATCCAGTGCGGCAAGTGTTGTCATCTAGTCGTGGCTGGTCTCGTTTTTTGCTCCCCCTTTGAACCAGCGAAACAGGATGGCCATGACGGCCGCCAGAAACAGCACCAGCGAGGTAATCAGCAGGGCTCGGGTCAACAGTTCGCTGTGATGGAGGAAGAAGGGGGTATTCATCGCCAGCTTGCCCACCAAACTGAGGCAGAGCGCCCACATAAAGGCACTGGCAAAGCTGGCCACGCACATCCGCATCACGCTCAGGCGGCCAATCCCCATCAGCATGGGGGTCAGCACCCGCACAAACGGGATAAAACGGGAGGAGAACATCGCCAGAAAACCGTACTTTTTCAGCAGCCGGGTCGCCTTGGGCAGGCTGTCGGGAGGCAATATCCGCTCGATATGATCCATAAAGCGGGTGCGCTGCAGTGCCCGTCCCTGCCAGTACGCCAGCACAGATCCCAGTCCCGCCGCCAGCGGCAGAAAACAGAGGGTCACTTCGGGGCCAAACACCCCCATGCCCACCAACCCACCGGCCAGCAGTACCAGGCTGTCCCCCGGCAGGGGCAGAAAGACGAATGCGGACTCCAGCAGCAGTACCAGCATCAGGCAACTGATCAGCAGGGGTACCGCCTGCATCTGAACCAGGGCGTCAAAATCCTGATGCCAAATGGCCATCAGCATATCCAGCATGTCACTCTCCCTACTACACGGTTCATCATGAACGAGGCAGGGGTTATAGCACCCATCCCCTGAACAAAACGTTAATTTTGTCCGGCACAGGAAATAAAGTGTGTCGAAATATTGCAGCAACGAGGGGGAATGCAAGAAGGGCGAAAAGCAGAAACAAAAAGCCCCTCATCTTGCACGCACAAGGGAGAGGGGCAAACAGGCACAGAAATAAAACGGTTACTCGGCGGTGGCCATCTGCCAGGTTTTAAAGCCGCCGGAGAGATTCTTCACTTTAAAGCCGTGTTGGCTCAGCAGGCGGCAGGCGACATGGCCGCGCAGCCCGACCTGACAGCTGATCAGCAGCTCTTTCTCTTTGGGCAACTCATGGAGGCGACCACGCAACTCGTCGAGGGGGATATGCAGTGCCCCCGGAATGCGGCCCAGCTTGTCGAGCTCCGGGCCATTGCGCACATCCACCACCAGCTGATGGGGGTTACGAGCCTGCACCTCGGCCACGTGGCAGAGCAGGGTGTCCCCCTTCAGGTGGTTGCTTGCCACAAAGCCCGCCATGTTGATCACATCCTTGGCCGACCCGAACGGCGGCGCATAGGTAAGCTCCAGATCCTGCAGATCAAACACGGTGAGACCGGCACGCTGGGCCACCGCCAGCACATCGATGCGCTTGTCGATGCCATCCTTGCCGATGGCCTGGGCGCCATAAATCTTGCCATCCGGGGCAAACAGCAGCTTGAGGCTGACCGGATGGGCGCCGGGGTAGTAACCGGCGTGGCTGCCCGGGTGGACATAAACCTTCTCGAACGGCAATCCCAGTTGCACCAGTCGCTTCTCGTTGAGGCCGGTGCTGGCCACCGCCAGATCGAACAGCTTGCAGATGGCGGTGCCTTGGGTCTTCTTGTAGGTTTCGCTTCGGCCCAGCATGTTGTCGGCGGCGATGCGCCCCTGCCGGTTGGCCGGGCCCGCCAGCGGGATCAGCACAGATTCGCCGGTGACGAAATCAATCTCTTCCACCGCATCCCCCACCGCATAGATAAAGGGATCCGAGGTACGCATCCCGGCATCGACCTTGATGCCGCCCCGTGGGCCCAGCTCCAGCCCCGCTTTGGCGGCGAGCAGAGTTTCCGGCTTGACGCCGATGGCGAGGATCAAGAGACCGGTATCAAGATGGGAGCCGTCATTGAGGGTCAGGCGCAGGCCACCACTTTTGGCGTTCGGCACGGCAGAGGTCTTCTCGGCAGGCAGATCCAGACTCTCGATGGCGGTGAGGCCGGTGCGCAGGCGCAGGTCGATCCCCTCTTCCCGGATGCGGGCATGGAGCATGTTGGCCATCTCCTTGTCCACCGGAGCCATCACCTGATCGGCCAGCTCCAGCAGGGTGACATCCAGCTTGCGCTGATGCAGCGCCTCCATCATCTCCAGCCCGATAAAGCCGCCGCCCACCACAGTGACGTGGCGCGGCTGATCGTGATGCAGAGCCGCCAGAATGCGATCCATGTCCGGGATGTTGCGCAGGGTATAAACATGGGGGCTGTCGATACCGGGGAAGGGAGGACGGATCGGCGCCGCCCCCGGGCTCAGCAGCAGCACATCGTAATGCTCGCGCTGCTCTTCACCGGTTTGCAGGTTGCGCACCAGCAAGGTCTTGCCCGCCTTGTCGATCTCAATCACATCGTGGAAGACCCGCACATCGACGTTGAAACGGCGCTTGAAACTCTGGGGAGTCTGCAGCAGCAAGGCATCCCGGTCGGGGATATCGCCCCCGATGTGATAGGGCAGACCGCAGTTGGCGAAGCTGACAAACTCGCCCCGCTCGAACATCACGATCTCCGCCTCTTCGCTCAGCCGGCGTGCTCTGGCAGCCGCCGATGCGCCCCCCGCGACACCACCGATAATCAGGATCCGTTTCATCTGCAAGACTCCTCATACATGATAATGGGCAATAAATTAGGCTTTTCTAATTTAGAATTCAATGAAATTTTGTTTCACACCATTTTGCAGTATTCTTGCAACCCCGACGGTTGCTTAACAGGATGTTGTTTGTTCATGTCGTCTACCGCTCTCAGTCATCTTCCTCCTGCCCTCCAGACGCCGCTCTTTTTCCGTCTGGATCTGCGCAGTCAACGGCTGGTCGCCCTGACCGACGTGATGCAAACCCCGCTCTACTGGCTCGATGAGCCGCGCGCGCCCTGGCCTGCCCAGCTTCCCGATGCCCTGCGCCTGCCCATCGAACAACTGCTGGCCAACGGCCATGGCGGCAAAATCACCGTGCGCTTTGCCAGCCAGTTGTGGCATATCGCCCTCGCCCACGAGCAGGATGGCTTCTGGCTCATCTGTCTGCAGAACCTTCGTCAGGAGCCCATCTCCGATCTTGCATTGCAACTGCCGCGCCTCAGCCAGATGGCAAGCCAGCAACAGTATGCCCCCCTGCTCGAAGCCCTTAAAGAGAGTTTGGGGGCCGATCGGCTCATTCTCTGGCACTATCAGGCCAACGGCGATCTCGGCAGCGAGCAGCTCACCCCCGTATTTACCCTCGGCATAGAGAGCATTTATCCGATCCGAGGTGACAGCCGCTATATCCGTGCCCTGCGCACCCGCAAAGCGTTGAGCTTCTCGGAGGCTGCCCATCAGCCAATGTTGAGCAATCATCTCTATCTGGCCAGTGCCGGTGTGCGTTCGCGCCTCGATGGCGCCCTGCTGGAGCAGGACAAGCTCTTTGGGGTGCTGAGTCTGGAGTATCTCGATCCCACACCGCTCAGCGAAGAGATGTTGCAACTGGTGCGCAACAGCGCTCAACTGCTCGGTCACTGGCAACCACAGTGCGAAGAGCAGGAGGGGGAAGCAAGTTTACCTGCCGAGCTAAGCCAACTGACCGGGATGAGTTATTGCAAGACGCTGATCCACTGGGCCATGAGCCGTAGTGGTGCCCGCGCGGGCTGGCTCGGCGAGTTCCAGCCCCGCGGTCAGGAGCTCTGGCTCATTCCCCGCTGCGTGTTTAACGGGGAGCTCTTCTCTACCCTCAAGCCCATCCAGCTAGAGCAAGGCCCCGCTTTGGAGCTGTTCCAGCACGGTCAGGCCATCTATGTGGAAAATCTGGCACTGCGTTACCCCAAGGCGACCCGGCTGCTGGCCCTCAAGGCCGACACCTATATCGGTATCCCGCTTCATGACCAGCACGGTGCCGTCATGGGGCAGATCACCCTGCTGCTCGACGCCCCACTGAAAGAGCCAGAGCTTCTGCTGGATCTGTTGAGCAGCCAGCATGAGCGAGCGGCTATCGAGCTGCAGCGCCTCGCCGCCGACGACGCCCTGCGGCTGGCGGAAGTAGCCTTCAATACCCACGATGGACTGATCGTGATGGATCACAACGGCATCATCCTCAAGGTCAACCACTCCTTCAGCCGGATCACCGGCTTTGGCGAGGTAGAGGTGCTCGGCCACTCCATTCGCAAGCTGCGCCCAACCTATTTTGGCGATCACCTCAAGGAGGATGTCAGTCGGGCCGTCAACGAGCAGGCGTTCTGGCTGGGTGAGGAGCGCTGTCTGCACAAGGATGGCCACCTCTTTCCGGTGCGATTGATGGTGAACGGGGTCAGGGATGATCAGGGGGATCTCAGCCACTTTATCTGCAGCTTCTACGACATCACCCGTGAGAAGGAAGCGGCCAGACATATCGAGCTGCTCGCCTACTACGACGATCTCTGTGGCCTGCATAACCGGCGCAGTCTCAACAATATTCTGCAGCAGACCCTGAGCGAGCCAAACGGCCAGTGGGGCGCCTTGCTGCTGGTGGATCTGGACAATTTCAAGTCAATCAACGACTCCCTCGGCCACGCCTGCGGCGATCTGCTGCTGCAGGCCGTGGTACAGCGTTTCAAGGATCTGCCCCAGGACAATCTGGTGCAGGCGCGCATCTCGGGGGATGAGTTTGCCCTGCTCTTTACCCAGCTGGGACAAGGGGAAGTCACCGCCAAAATTCTGGCAGAGCACTTTGCCCGCGAGCTGATGGGGCTGTTTCGCACCCCGTTCGACATCGGCGATCACAAGCTGCACTGCAGCGCCTCGGTGGGGATCAGCCTCTTCTCCGGCAACGAGACGGATCATCTGGTCCTGATGCAACAGGCCGACACCGCGACCCACATGGCCAAGCGGGCCGGTCAGGGCCACTACGTCTTCTTTACCGAGGCGATGGCCCAGCACGAGAAAAATCGGCTGACCCTCACCAATGAGCTGCGCGATGCCCTGCGTCATCACGAGCTGCAACTCCACTATCAACCGCAATACCGGGTCGACAATGGCTCGCTGTCAGGTATCGAGGCGCTGCTGCGCTGGCAGCGCAGCGACGGCACCATGGTGCCACCCGGGGAGTTTATCCCCATCGCCGAAGAGACCAGCCTGATCCTCGAGATCGGCTACTGGGTGATGAAGACCGCCTGCGCCCAATACAGCTTCTGGCTCAACCGTGGCCTACAGATCCCCCATCTGTCGGTCAACGTCAGTGCCCGCCAGTTCCACACCCAGGGCTTCGTACAACAGGTGGAGTACATTCTGCGCGACACCGGTGTGCCCCCCTCCCGCCTGCTGCTGGAGGTAACCGAATCGGTAGTCTTGGAGAATCGGCAGGAGAGTATCGCCAGAATGCGCCAGCTCAAGGAGCTGGGCATCCTCATCTCCATCGACGACTTCGGCACCGGCTACTCGTCGCTGGCCTATCTGCGGGATCTGCCCGCCGATGAGGTGAAGCTGGACAGAAGCTTCATTCAGACCCTGGTGCACAGCGAACAGGACAGGGCTATCGTCAAGGCTATCCTCGATCTGGCCCAGGTATTCCGCTTTACCGTCACCGCCGAAGGGGTGGAAGATGAGGCGCAACTGGCCATCCTCAAAACCTTGGGATGCCAGCATTATCAAGGGTATCTCACCAGTCGGCCGCTCACCGTCAAGGGGCTGGAGCAGCTGCTTGGCAGCCGGGCGGCGGACTAAAGGTGTAGGATCAATAGGGGTTTATGTAATAAAATAACGGCCTGCTCGAATCGTTGGAGTTGTTTATGTCTGTCATTAATCGGATCCCTGCCGTTGAAATCAGCCAGCCAGCCGGAGCTCACGGCACCATTGGCCGGATCCATTCCGTCGAAACCTGCGGCACTGTCGATGGCCCGGGAATACGCTTTATCGTATTCATGCAAGGCTGCCTGATGCGCTGCAAGTACTGCCACAATCGCGATACCTGGGATACCGAAGGTGGCCGCGAAGTGACCGTACCGGAGTTGATGAGTGACATCACCAGCTATCGCCACTTCATGAATGCCTCCGGCGGTGGCGTGACAGCGTCCGGCGGTGAAGCCATGCTGCAACCGGCCTTCATTACCGAACTCTTTACCGCCTGCAAAGAGAAAGGGATCCACACCTGTCTCGACACCAACGGCTTCGTCCGTCATCTCGACGAACAGGTGGACAAGCTGCTCGACCAGACCGATCTGGTGCTGCTCGATATCAAACAGATCAATGACGAGAAACACATTCCACTGACCCACGTCAGCAACAGATATACCCTGGAGTTTGCCCGCTATCTGGCGGCCAAAGGCAAGACCATGTGGATCCGCTACGTGGTGGTGCCGACCTGGAGCGACGACGACGAGAGCGCCGAAGGGCTGGGCCAGTTTATCGCCGAGCTGGGCGAGAGCGTGGAGAAGGTGGAGCTGCTCCCCTACCATGAGCTCGGCAAACACAAGTGGGATGTGCTGGGCGACCCGTACGAGCTGAGCGGGATCAAGCCCCCCAGCAAGGAGACCATGGAACGGGTCAAGGGCATCCTCGGCAAGTACCACAACAACGTCAAATATTGATGGTAAAAGCAGGCTGATTCGTCAGCCTGCTCTGCTATGGGGCGGTCGGGAAGGCCACCCTGACTTTACTGCATGAATGGACGACAAGATGAGTGAAGGACAACTCGCCGCCCTCCTGATCTGGCTGGTACTGCTGGCTTTCAGCCTGCGCCGCTCCCTGTGGCAGACCCTCCATGACAACCCCCTCTATCAGCACCTGTTGCTGGGGAGTGCCATCGCGCTGGTGCCGCTCTGGTATCTAAGGGCCGGTCTGCATGAGGGGCTGGAGGTCCATTTTCTCGGGCTCACCACCCTCACCCTGCTGCTGGGCTGGCGGCTGGCACTGCTCGCCCCCTGTCTGACCCTGCTGGTGCTCGGTTACTTCGGTGTCACCAATATGGCCGATTTTGGCTGGCAGGCACTGGTGGGCATCGCCCTGCCGGTGGCCACCAGCTGGCTGCTGTTTCTGGCCAGCTGGGCCTGGCTGCCACGCCATCTCTTTGTCTATATCTTCGTGGCCGCCTTTCTCGGCGGCGCCCTCACCATCTCGGTCAAGGTGGTAGCCAGTGCGTTGCTGATGGGGCTGAGTCACAGCTACCCCTGGCACACCATCACGGCGGATTACCTCTCCATCTGGCCACTGCTGCTGTTCCCCGAAGCCCTGCTCAACGGCATGGCGATGACGGTGCTGGCCATCTACCGCCCTCACTGGGTCAATACCTTCTTCGACCGCACCTATCTGGGCAAGTAACGCTCTCTTTCCTGATCTGCGCCCATAAAAAAGGAGAGGCCATAGCCTCTCCTTTTGGTATTCAACATGGTGCCAAATCCCGGCTTAGTGCAGCTTCAGGGTCGGGCGCAGTACCCGGTTGATGCGACCTACCAGCATGATGAGGCCGGTCTTGACGTAGCCGTGCAGGGCGATCTGGTGCATCCGGTAGAGGGAGATGTAGACCAGACGGGCGATGTAGCCCTCGACCATCATGGAGCCGCGCATCAGGTTACCCATCAGACTGCCCACGGTGGAGAAGCGGCTGAGGGAGACCAGCGAACCGTGGTCGTGGTAGAGGTAGGGCTTCATCTCGCCGCCGTTCATCTTGGCCAGAATGTTCTTGAATGCCTGGCTGGCCATCTGGTGGGCAGACTGGGCGCGCGGCGGCACGAACTTGCCATCCGGCTGCGGGCAGGCGGCGCAGTCACCGATAACGAAGATGTTCTCGTCACGGGTGGTCTGCAGAGTCTCTTTCACCACCAGCTGGTTGATACGGTTGGTCTCAAGACCGGCGATATCCTTCATAAAGTCAGGCGCCTTGATACCGGCCGCCCACACCATCAGGTCAGCTTCAATCAGCTCGCCATCCTTGGTGTGCAGACCATCGGCGGTCGCCTCGGTGATCATGGTGGCAGTACGCACGTCCACACCCAGCTTGACCAGCTCCTGATGGGCGGCGCCGCTGATGCGCTCCGGCAGAGCCGGCAGAATGCGCGGGCCCGCTTCCACCAGGGTCACCTTCAGGCTGTCGGTGGTGAGGTTCTTGAAGCCGTAGGCATAGAGCTGCTCGACCGCGTTGTAGAGCTCGGCAGAGAGCTCGACGCCGGTGGCGCCGCCGCCAACGATGGCAATCTTCACCTTGTCGCCCGGCTTATATTCGGTGGCGAACTGCAGGAAGCGGTTCATCATGCTGTTGTGGAAGCGGTGCGCCTGGGAGGGGCTATCCAGGAAGATGCAGTGATCCTTGATGCCCTTGGTGTTGAAGTCATTGGAAACAGAGCCGATGGCCATCACCAGATAGTCGTAAGGCAGCTCGCGCTCGTTGACCACGATGTCGCCACTGTCGTCGTGGATCGGGGCCAGCACGATGCGTTTCTCATCGCGCTTGATATCGGTCAGGGTGCCGAGCTGGAAATCGAAACCGTGGTTTTTTGCGTGAGACTGATAGCTCAGGGCATCGATGCCCGCATCCATGGATCCAGTGGCTACTTCGTGCAGCAAGGGTTTCCACAGGTGGGTGCGGTTGCGATCGACCAGAGTGATCTTGGCCTTGTTCTTTTTGCCAAGCTTGCGACCCAGACTGGTAGCAAGCTCCAGGCCACCGGCGCCGCCGCCTACAACGACAATATTCATCATGATGATTTTCCTCGGTTCCTCAAAACGAAAGGGAGCCATTGGCTCCCTAAAACGAAATCGGTCGACGTGATGGATCAGGCTTCTTTGAAGGCCTTCATCCGCTGTAGATGATGCGAGATATTTTTGAACTTATGAGTCTCGCGCTCATCCCACACGATGTCGTAATAGTTCTTCAATTCACGTTCAGTGTCCCGATTATCGCGCACTTCATCCTGAACGGAAAGGATACACAGGCAGTTTCCTGAATTTTTCTTACGAAATTCAGTTACACACTTGGTACCGATATCGTCATATTCTTCCGGCCGGTCGATCTTGCCCTGCATGTTCTCTTCTGGGTGCAGGTTGGGGTTGAAGATCACCTGGCGAATGCCGCACAGAAAGCCGATCCGTTCGCTCCAGTAGCCACCAAGTCCGACACCGCAGATCAGTGGTTTGGGATCGGTACTCATATCGAGCTGTTTTTTCACTTCCTTGAGCAGATGGCTCATATCATGACGGGGGTGAACCGTGCTGTAGTGCACGAAACGCACATCATCATCAATAAACTGCAACTGCAGCACTTTCTCGTGATTGCCGGGGCTGGTGGCATCAAAGCCATGCAGATAGATGATCATGGATAAGACCTCAGGAACTGTGTCGGTTTTATCGAAACTACCCCAGCGGCTGCCCCGCGCGCCACCAAAACATCCAACTTTCTTGCTTTGGATCACGCCCCCGCCCCCGATTGCGCCTTGTGACCCGCGAGCGCTGTCACATGCAGGGGGGAGCATTGCGAGCAACGCTCTGGTGCCTGGCTATCAAAGTGAGATCGCCAGACCGATAATGATAAATCCCTTACCAATCTGAGATGCCCCACCTCCTTCCCCTGCCAACAGCCGGACACTTATCTGGCCGGTATGTGACTCATCCCGCAAAAACAAGGCGTTATCGCCAAACGTTTTCGCTCATGAGCGGCATTGTGCATGTTTTGTGCACTGACCCGTGCTGCACCGGATCCCTCTCGCCACTGCAAAGGGATCTGGCACGTCAGTCAATACACGAGATCAATGACCGGGAAAGCTGCGGCTTTCACTATCTTGCCTGTAGCAGTTGCGCGGGCTTCAAGGAGTGATCTGTTCATGAACGAGACCAACCCCCCCTCCCCCCGACCGGGCACGCGCAAGCGCCCGGTGGATGAAGTGGAGCGCATGCTCCCCATGGGCCAACTCTTTACCTTGGGCCTGCAACATGTGCTGGTGATGTACGCCGGCGCCGTGGCGGTGCCGTTGGTGATCGGCGGCAGTCTGGGGCTGCCCAAGGAGCAGATCTCCTACCTTATCAGTTCAGATCTCTTCTGCTGCGGTATCGTCACCCTGTTGCAATGTGTCGGGATTGGCCGCTTTGCCGGGATCCGGCTGCCGGTCATCATGTCGGTCACCTTTGCCGCCGTGATGCCGATGCTGGCCATCGGAGCCAACCCAGATCTGGGGCTGACGGGCATCTTTGGCGCCACCATCGCCGCCGGTATCATCTCGACCCTGCTGGTACCGCTGATCGGTCGGTTGATGCCGCTCTTCCCCACGGTGGTGACCGGGGTGGTCATCACCTCTATCGGGATCAGCATCATGCAGGTGGGGATCGACTGGATGGCGGGGGGCAAGGGCAATCCGGAATATGGCAGCCTGCGCTACATCGGCACCAGCTTTCTGGTGCTCGTCTTTATCCTGCTGGTGACCCGCTTCACCAAGGGCTTTTTCAGCAATATTTCGGTGCTGCTCGGGATCATCTTCGGCTTCGTGGTGGCCATCGCCATGGGCGAAGTGAGCCTCGACGGCCTCGGCGAGGCAGCCTGGTTTGCCCCCATCGTGCCCTTCGCCTTCGGCTGGCCCACCTTCGATCCCATCTCCATCGCCACCCTCACAGTCATCATGCTCATCACCTTTATCGAGTCGATGGGGATGTTTCTGGCCCTTGGCGACATCGTCGGCCATCCGGCCAGGCGCGGTGATATCGTGCGCGGGCTGCGGGTGGATGGCATAGGCACCATCATTGGTGGGATCTTCAACAGCTTCCCCCACACATCGTTCTCCCAGAATATCGGTCTGGTGAGCGTGACCGGAGTATCGAGTCGCTGGGTCTGCGTGATGTCGGGGGGGATCCTGCTTGCCTTTGGCCTCATCCCCAAGATGTCGGTGCTGGTCGCCTCCATCCCGCCCTTCGTGCTGGGGGGCGCCGGTATCGTCATGTTCGGCATGGTGCTGGCAACCGGCATTCGCATCCTGGCGCGCACCGATTACAACAGCAACCGTCACAACCTCTATATCGTCGCCATCAGTCTTGGAATTGGCATGATCCCGACGGTCTCCGGGAATTTTTTCCAGCAGCTTCCGGCGCAGCTACAACCGCTTTTTCATAGCGGTATTCTGTTGGCCACCATCAGCTCGGTGCTGCTCAACCTCTTCTTCAACGGCTATCAGCCGGATCTGACTCACCAGACCCGTCCTCTGTTCGTAGGTCCCATCAAACCGCAGCAAGAGCAGGCATAACAAACAGGCCCCTGGACAGCGAGACTGTCCGGGGGCCTGTTGTTCATATCACCGCTGACCCAATCAGGCAGGCAACTGCGCGAAGCGCTCTACCGCCTGCGCTACTTGTGCCAGACTCCCCTGCCAGAAAGCGGCCTCACGGATATCCTGCCCCAGATGCTTGGCTACCAGATCTTCGGCGCTCATCCGGCCGGTATCGCGCAGCAAGGCGCGATACGCCTCGGCCACTCCCTCTTCCCCCGCCGCCTTGCGGCTCATCAACTGCTGATAGACCCCGAGGCTAAACAGATAACCAAACAGATAGGGGTAGTTGTAAAAGCCCAGCCCTGGGATGGAGAAGTGCGCCTTGGCCGCCCAGAACATGGGGTGATAGCGGGTCAGGCTCCCCTCATACCAGCGTCCCCACGCCTCGTCGGTCAGTGCCTTGAGTCGCTCTGCCGGCACATAACCCTGCGCCCGCTCGGCCACCAGCGCCTGCTCGAAATCGAAGCGAGCCGGGATATTGACCAGGAAGGTGGCTGCGCCGTCGGCCTCGGCCCAGGCGATGGCCAGCTGCTCTTCCGGGCTTTGCGCCTGCTCGAACAGGGCGCTGCGCACCAGGGTTTCGGCGAAGATGGAGGCCGTCTCCGCCAGCGTCATGGGATAGCTGCGCTGACTCATCGGCAGATCGCGAATGACCCAGTTGTGCCAGGCGTGGCCCAGCTCATGGGCCAGGGTAATGACGTTGTCCATAGTGCCGGCATAGGTGACGAAGACCCGCGGCTCGACCGGTTCGGCAAACTTGGTGCAGTAGGCGCCGGTGCGGCGATTTGGCGTGGGGGCCGCATCAATCCACCCCTTCTCGGCCATCATGCGGGCAAACGCCCCCATCTCGGGATCGAAACGGCTAAAGGCATCGGCAATCAACTCGATCGCCTCCTCGAACGGGCTCTCGCGGCTGCTGGCAGCTGGCGGCGGCGCAAAGAGATCCTCCGGCCCCAGATTGTCGAGACCAAGGCACTCGGCCATCAGCTCCAGCGCCCGCTGGCCCAACCCACGGGCTCGCCAGGTTTCGCTCATCAGGGCATCGAGGGTGGCACGCTCGATATGGCTCTGGTGGCAGGAGAGATCCAGCGCATCGAGCACACGGGTTTTGCCACGCTGACGGGCCAGCTCCAGCCGCCAGCCGTTGAGGGCATTGAGGATAGCGGCAACCGTCTCCTGCTCACCTTCCCAACCGGCGCTGATGGCATCAAAGGCTTCTAAACGCAGCGCACGTATCGGGCTGGAGAGCAGATTGCTCGCCTCGGCCAGCCCCATCTCGCGGCCATCAATGGTCAAGCGGATCTTGCCCACCAGATCGTTGTAGAGGTTGCCCCAGGCGTGCAGGCCATCGGTGCCCAGACCAATCACCAGCTGCTCTGCCGCCACCGGCAGGCGCTGATCCTGCAAACGACGCTCGTGGCGCAGGCGGAACGCCTCCTCGCCTAGTAGCGGATCCGCCATCAGCGCGGCGAATTCCTCTTCCGGCAAGGCCAGCATCAGATCTTCCACCGGCGCCAGCGTCTTGAACAGATCGGCATTAAGGGCGCGGGCACGGGACGCCAACTGTTTGGCCTGCGGATCCCGCGCATCCTGACTGCCTCGGCATGCGGCCAGAATGGCGACGTTCCAGCCGATATGGCGAATATCACGGGCGCGCAGCCGCACTTCCCGCAAGAAATCCAGCAGTGCAGCGTCATCACCGCGCACCATGTCCAGACCCGCCATATAGCTGGTCAGCTCCTCCAGCGCGCCTCGGGCGGCGCGCATGTCCGCTTCCAGCTCTGGGCTGTCGAGGCCCGGGTAGATATGGTCGTTATTCCACTGTTGTTGATACATAGCTTCTCGCAAAGGCCTTTATCGGGAGGCGCAGCAGACCTGCGGGCAGCAAGTCCGAAACCGGGCAACCCGAAGGCCAAAAAATGAAGAGAGGAAAAAAGAGACAATGGCCCGCAAGCTCGCTTATCCCTTGGCCGGGGCGAGACGGCTCACCAGCGTCATCACGGCAACCAGCAGCAGACCCGCCACCACACCGGCCACGGCGTTGAGCAGCGTCGGCGTCACCGCCGCCAGTACGGCCCCCACTGTGGGCAGGGTGGCAACGACAGCGGCTGCGCCTTCAATCAGGTGATGGGCAAAGGGCCAGCCATGCACCAGAATGCCGCCGCCCACCATAAACATGGCGATGGTACCGACCAGTGCCAGCAGGTGCATCAGACGAGGCGCCGTCACCAACAGTCCCTGCCCCACAGCGCGGCGCAAGGCGCTGCCATCGGGCTTTTGCAGCAGATGCAGACCGATGTCATCGAGCTTGACGATCAGCCCCACCAACCCGTAGACCCCGATGGTCATCAGCAGGGCAATGCCCGCCACCACCGATAGCTGCAGCGCGAGGCTTGCTCCCTGTACCGTGCCAAGAGCGATGACGATGATCTCGGCAGAGAGAATAAAATCGGTGCGGATCGCCCCTTTTACCTTCTGCTGCTCGAAGGCGACCAGATCATCGGGAATAGGAGCTGTGTGTGCCTCACCTTCGCTCACTTCATGAGGCAGGAACTTGTGGGCCAGCTTCTCGGCCCCCTCAAAGCAGAGGTAGGCGCCTCCCAGCATCAAGAGTGGCGTGATAAGCCAGGGCACCAGGGCACTGATGGCGATGGCGGCGGGCACCAGAATCAGCTTGTTGCGAAATGAGCCTTTGGCCACCGCCCACACCACCGGCAGCTCCCGCTCGGCACGCACTCCGGAAACCTGCTCCGCGTTGAGGGCCAGATCATCCCCCAATACCCCGGCGGTCTTCTTCGCCGCCATCTTGGTCATCAGCGCCACGTCATCAAGCACGCTGGCGATATCGTCGAGCAGGGCCAACAAACTGGTTCCAGCCATATCAAAGATCCCTTATATCAGTGAGAAACGTCTTCCCGAAAAATGTCTCGCGCTTGTTCACCACGACCTTGGTCATCAGCGCCACGTCATCAAGCACGCTGGCGATATCATCGAGCAGGGCCAACAAACTGGTTCCGGCCATATCAAAGCTTCCTTATATCAGTGAGAACAACCCCGGGAGAGAGGTGTACGTCCCGATAACCACCAGGGTCAACAGGACCACCTCATGGCGATCGCAGGCCATCATCGGCCGCGCCAAGAATCCGGCGCTCACCATCGGGGGTTACGTCTTTCGGGCAAAAGATGGCACAGTGTAACGAGAAGCCGCCGTTTCGGCAGCACCCCTGAGCCATTTGTTCCTGGTTCCCTCTGAATCACCTCAAGGAGTTCCCATGCAACCCTGGCAATCTCTGCTCGCTCTCTGGTTTGGCAACGAAGCCGATGACGTCCTGCGGGCCACACGGCAAGCCCCGCTCTGGTGGGGAAAAAGCAGCGAAACGGATGCCCTGCTGGCCAGCCGCTTTGGCGAGCTGGCAGAGGCCGCAGCCAAGGGCAGTCTCGCCCACTGGGCCGATCTCCCCAGCGGTCGGCTGGCGCTGATCCTGCTGCTCGACCAGTTGCCCCGCAATATCCATCGCGGCACGCCTGCAGCCTTTGCCCGGGATCCGCTGGCACGGGATCTCTGCCTGAAAGGGCTGTCCATCGGGGCGGACAAATCCCTCTCACCACTGGAGCGGGTCTTCTTCTATCTGCCGCTGGAGCATGCCGAATCCCGCGAACAACAGGCCAGAAGTGTGGCGCTGTTCGAGGCACTGGCTGCCGAGCAAGCTGGCACACCGGCGCAGGCGACCTTTGCCGGATTTGCCGACTTTGCCCGCCGCCATCAGGTGATCATCGAACGCTTTGGCCGCTTCCCCCACCGCAACGACATTCTGGGTCGCACCAGCACACCGGAAGAGGCGACATTTTTGCAGCAACCGGGCTCAGGCTTCTAAGCAGGCCATATAAAAAATCCCCGCCAGCTGGCTGGCGGGGATAGCGTATGGATAACAACTCTCGGCGTTACTGAATGCGATAGCGGGATATCTGCTGGTGGATGCTCTCGGTGGTGACATTGAGCTCCTCGGCTGCGGCTGAGGTCTCCTCCGCTGTGCTGCTGGTTTGCTGCACGACCTGAGCAATCTGCTCTACCTGATGAGCGATCGACTCGGCGGCCGAACTCTGCTCGCGGATGGCATTGGTGATCTCGCCCACCTGCTCCATCACCCGGTGCGACGCACTGCGGATTTCGGCAATAATGGCGCCACTCTCGGTAGCCATGTTGACCCCCTGGCTCACCTTCTCCTCCACCAGATGCATGCGGGAGACCGTATTGTTCGACTCCTGCTGGATCGCCTCTACAGTGGCAGATATCTCCTGAGTGGATTGGGCTGTGCGCTCAGCCAGTTTGCGCACTTCATCTGCCACCACCGCAAAGCCACGGCCGGACTCCCCGGCCCTCGCCGCCTCAATGGCCGCGTTCAAGGCCAGCAAGTTGGTCTGCCCCGCCACATCACGGATCACGTTGACCACACCGCCAATGCGCGAAATGCCCTCACCCAGCGCAATGACCTCGGCCGAGGCCTGCCGAATGGAGTCGGCGATCTCGTTGATGGCATGAACGGTACGATCTATGGTTCTGCTTCCTTCGCTAGCCAGCTGCCCTGACTCATTGGTGATACGGCTCGTCTCCTGGGTACGCTGGGAGATATCTGTGATGCTGACAGTCATCTCTTCCACACCGGCGGCGATCAGACTGGTAGCATCATTGGCCTGACTGGCCGAGCTGGCGAGGTGCTGCGCCGCTTGAGAGAGGGATTCGGCAGTACTCTTGATCTGCAAGCTGCCGACGGAAAATTCGGTAAATGTCTGTTGCAGCGTATCGAGCAACCGGTTGACCGCATTGAGGGTCAGACCAATCTCATCCTGCTGTTTCACATCCGCTCTGAGGGTAAAGTTGAGGTCGCGCTGGATCCGGGTCAGGGTATCCATGGCGGTGCGAAGGGGATTGGCCACCTGATTGAACAACCAGACAAACAGCCCCATCGTCAGTACGGTGGCACCACCGGCGATAAGCAACAGGGTTTGCAGGCTGTTGTCGTAGTTCTCCTGGCCCTGCTTCTTGAGCGCCAGTCCCAAATCCATATTGAAGTTGACGTGAAGCTCGATTGCCTTGGCAAATTCTTCAAACAGTCTGGAGGCTTCCGTTGCTAGCTCGTCTCTTGCCTCATCATTCTTGTTTTGGCTGGAAAGCAGCAGAACCTTGTCTATCGCCTGATAGTATTGCGCAATAATGCGTTGATCATCGTCAGTCAGGCGCCGATCTTCATCATTGGATAGCATATCGCTTTTGTATTTATCCAACAGTGAGCTGATCTGTTTACGCATATCTGCAATATTCGTTTCGATCTGCTGCATCTTGCTATTGTCAGTGTTGAGGATATGAGTCTGCACATGCGAATGCAGCTCATAGAAATCGGCCTGGACTTCCTTGATAAGGGAAATACTCGGCACCGTATTGTCTGTCACATAGCTCAAATCACGGTTGCCAGCCCCAAGGCGATTGATACTGAACCAGCTGAGGAAAATGAGCGTCAGCATCACCAACAGGGCGATAAATTGAAGTCGGCGAGCAATATTCATAACCATACACTCCAGATGGAAACTATCTAGCAGTGTAGACGACTCATAAACAACAACGGCCCGCTTTAGCGGGCCGTTGTTGTTTATTTTTCATAATGTTGTGATCAGACCTTGGCCGGCTCACTCTCACCCAGCGCATCGGTTTCGCCCAAACTGTCTTCGGTCTTGGCAACCACGCTGGCGGCGATGGCGTTGCCCAGCACGTTGGTGGCAGATCGGCCCATATCGAGGAAATGGTCGATCCCCAACAGCAGCAGGATGCCCGCTTCCGGAATATGGAACTGGTTCAGGGTCGCGGCAATCACCACCAGAGAGGCACGCGGCACCCCGGCCATCCCCTTGGAGGTAACCATCAGCAGCAGCAGCATGGTGATCTGCTGGGCCATGGAGAGCTCGATGCCATACGCCTGGGCGATGAACATCACCGCAAAGGTGCAGTACATCATGGAACCATCGAGGTTGAAGGAGTACCCCATCGGCAGCACGAAGCTGGCGATACGCTTGTCACAGCCGAACTTCTCCAGACGATCCAGGGTCTTCGGATAGGCCGCTTCAGAGCTGGCGGTCGAGAAGGCCAGCAGGATAGGTTCGCGGATAAGCGCCAGCAGTTTGATGACGCGACCACGCAGGAAAACGCTCCCCATGGCGATCAGCAGCAACCAGAGGCAGGCCAGCGCGATGTAGAACTGGGCCATAAAGCTGCCGTAGGTGACCAGAATACCCAGGCCCTCTTTGGCGACCATGGCGGCGATGGCACCAAACACCGCGAACGGCGCAAAGTTCATCACATAACCGGTCACTTTCAGCATGATCTCGGCAGCGCTGGCCATCAGCACCACTACCGGCTTGGCCAGATCGCCCAGCGCAGCGGCAGCCAGTCCGAAGAAGAGGGAGAACACCACAATCTGCAGGATCTCGTTGGTGGCCATCGCCTCGACCACGCTTTTGGGAATGGCATGGGTCACAAAATCTTTCAGGGTAATGGCACCGGCAGCAATACCGGAAGTGGCGGAGTCATTGGGCAGGGAGAGTGAAAGACCCACGCCAGGCTGCATCAGGGTCACCATCACCAGACCCAGACTCAGGGACATCAGGGAGGCCAACATGAACCAGCCAAGGGTCTTGGCGCCGATGCGGCCGACAGTGCGGGTGTCACCCATCTTGGCGATGCCGACTACCAGGGTGGTGAAGACCAGGGGGGCAATGATCATCTTGATCAGGCGCAGGAAGATATCGGTCAGGATAGTGATGTTATTGGCGAAATCCGCAGCCTGATCTGCGGCAAACATACGATAGCCCTGGCCGGTGAGGATGCCAAACATCATGGAGATGAGGATGGCGACCGTCAGTTTATTCATTTTCATGGGGGAGTCCCGGTTTTGATTGGTGCAAGCCGTAAACAGTGGCGTGGGAGCCACTACAGTCCGTTTTTGTGATCCGAGCCGTTGATTCCTGGCGGCTGGTATGCTGGGAGAATGCCTAAAAGCAGGGGGTAAATCTAGAGGCTTTATCCAGAATTTTATCCTGCCATTAGGTGTATGTGATATAGATCTTGCAAACCACCAATATTAATCGCTGCTTATTTTGATTTTGGCGAGATCTTTCGCATTCAGAGTTCGCTCATCGAGTGCCCGTGGCAACAGGCGAAAAGTAAGCAGCGCCGAGATGGTGTGCTGCACCTGCATCTGGGCCATAAAGAGCTCCGGCTCATCCTCGTCAAAGCCGAAGATCGGCCGTGATGGGGTCACCCTGACGGCATCGCGGTTAATGGTCAGCTCATCGACCTTGAGCCAGGAGTAACCCTCTGCCAGTGCCAGCTCCCCTGCCCGCTTGAGCACATATTTGCGGGCAGTCTCCCTGTCCACCAGATCGTTGCCGACAAACTCCAGTTGCCACTTGTCCGGGCCAAGGCGGGTCTGGGAGAAACCGGTCTGGCCATTCCAGAATGACTTTTCACTCTCGTAAGGGGTGGCGCAGCCCACCAGCAGCAGGGTGAGCATCAGCAGACAACAGGGTTTAGATACGGATGCAGACACGAGAGGCCTCGCCAGGCAAATGAGCAACAGTGTTGTTACTACACCATAAAGCGCGGTGGCTGCACAATCCGCTCGCGCCAACAGCGACCGGCACGCATCACCACTGGCTTCACGCCTGTGCGGCGAATCGCAGGCAAAAGAAAAGGCCTTGTCGTTTGACAAGGCCTTTACCGGGGAATTTGGTCGGTGTGAGAGGATTCGAACCTCCGACCCTCTACACCCCATGCAGATGCGCTACCTGGCTGCGCTACACACCGACGGAGTCAGCTCGGCTGACGGGGGCAGAGTTTATGGAGATGACCCTGCCCTGTCAACAGGGAAACGCCGTCAATTCCTCGGCCACGGTGCGTTCGCCTGCTTTGCGAACAATCAGCGGTTAAAGGTCAGCCGCTTGCCCAGGATCTGGTCAGTCACCTGCCCGTTTTGCCAGGCGATCTGGCCGTTCACCAGCGTCATCTCCACCGTGCTGTGGAAGCGGTAGCCGTTGAAGGGCGACCAGCCACAGTGGTAGAGGATGTTGTCATCGTTGACCACATAGGGCTTGCCCAGATCCAGCAGCACCAGATCGGCGAAATACCCCTCGCGGATATAACCGCGATCCTGCACCTGGAAGCGCTCGGCTACCGCGTGGGAGGTCTTCTTGACGATGGTCTCCAGGGTAAACACGCCATTGTGGTAGAGCTCCAGCAGCGCCTGCAAAGAGTGCTGCACCAGCGGCACACCGGACGGCGCCTTGAAGTAGCTGTTCTGCTTCTCTTCCCAGGTGTGGGGCGCGTGGTCGGTGGCGATGATGTCGAGCACGTCGTTGCGTACCGCATCCAGCAGTGCCTGCTGGTCGGCAGCACTCTTCACCGCAGGGTTGCACTTGATCAGGCTGCCCTGGGTCTCGTAATCGGCATCATTGAAGAAGAGGTGGTGAACGCACACCTCGGCGGTGATGTTCTTGTCCTTCAGCTCGCTCAGGTCGTGGCTGGCGGTAAACAGCGACAGCTCCTTGGCCGAGGTCAGATGCAGCACATGCAGCTTGGCACCGTATTTTTTCGCCAGCGCCACCGCCATGCTGGAGGATTTGTAGCACGCTTCGTCACTGCGAATGCGGCCGTGCTCCCCCATCGGCACATTCTCGCCCCACTTGGCCCGCGCCGCCTCTTCCGCCTTGGCGATGGTCGGGGTGTCTTCGCAGTGGGTCACGATCATCACCGGACTTTCGCGGAAGATGGCCGCCAGGGTCTCCTGATTGTCCACCAGCATGTTGCCGGTCGAGGAGCCCATAAACACCTTGACCCCGCAGGACTGCTTGGGGTCGAGACGCTTGATCTCTTCAAGGTTGTCGTTGGTGGCGCCAAGATAGAAGCTGTAGTTGGCGACGGAGGAGTTGGCGGCGATCTGGTATTTCGCTTCGAGGGCTTCGAGGGTGGTGGTCTGGGGATTGACGTTGGGCATTTCCATGAAACTGGTGGTGCCACCGGCGACGGCGGCGCGGGATTCGCTGGCGATAGTCCCCTTGTGGGTCAGCCCCGGCTCCCGGAAGTGGACCTGATCATCGATCATTCCGGGAATGAGATGACGACCTGCGGCATCGATAACCAGCGCATCGGGCGCCTCGATATCCGGGGCAATGCGGGCAATCCGTTCCCCCTCGATCAACACATCGGAGGCATAGATGCGGCCTTCGTTGACCAGGGTGGCATTCTTGATAAGCAGTTTGTTCATGGGGGGTTCCAGTTCCTTTGCCGATAATCGCGGGTCATAATAGCGCAAAACTGCCCTTTCTCTGTAGCAAGGCCTGACTGATGAAGTTATTTGTAAGAGATTTGACCGTGATCGACTCCAGCTACCTCTGCGAACGCCGCGGCATGGTGGGCGAGAGCTGGCTGGTAGATATCGAAATGAGCGGTGAGCTCAACGAAATGAGCATGCTGCTGGACTTTGGCCGGGTAAAGAAGCTGATCAAGTCGATCATCGATGAAGAGGTGGACCACAAGCTGCTGGTGCCGACCGAGTGCCCGCTGATCCACGTCGAGACACTGGATGGTGACGAAAGCACAGTGGATCTGCTGCGCCCGGGTCGCTCCATCCATCTGCGCTGCCCATCCCAGGGCTTTGCCTTTATCCCTGCCCCGCAAGTTGATAAAGAGTCGGTGACCCGCTACCTGCTGGCGGTGCTGGCCAAACGGCTGCCGGGCAACATCAAGGATCTGTCGCTGACCCTGCGTCAGGAGGCGATCACCGGTGCCTTCTACCACTACAGCCACGGCCTGAAAAAGCACGATGGCAACTGCCAGCGCATCGCCCACGGCCACCGCTCTCCCATCGAGATCCACATCGATGGCGAGCGCGACCAGGAGCTTGAGCTCAACTGGGCCGAGCGCTGGGGCGATATCTACCTCGGCACCGAGGAGGACAAGGTGGCGCTGACCGAGCTCGCTTTGAGCCCTCGCGCCAATGCCCAGCTTGGCGAGCATCACTGCGGCTTCAAATATATGGCGCCGCAAGGGCTGTTCCAGCTGGCCATCCCCACCGCCGAGGTGGAGATGATCGACACCGACACCACGGTCGAGCTGCTGGCCTGCTACATTGCTCGCGAAGTGAAGAAGATGGTTGGCGACAAGTTCGTCAAGATTGTCGCCTATGAAGGGGTCGGCAAGGGTGCGATTGCCTACGCCTGATCCCCTTGTCGCTGCAGCAATAAAGAGAAGGCCCCGCATCTGCGGGGCCTTGTTGTTTCAACTCTCGACCATCAGGCGCTGAGGCGGAAGCGCTTGACCAGGCTCTCCTGCTGCTCGGCGAGGGAGTCCAGCTGCTGGCTGGTCTCGGCTACCCGCTCAATCCCCTGATAGTTGAGATCCGAGATATCGGAGATGCGGTTGAGATTGGTGGCGATGTCGGCGCTGGTGGCCTGCTGCTGCTCGGCAGCAGAGGCGATCTGGCTCGACATGTCGCTGATCAGCACCACAATCCCCTGCACCTCCTCCATGGCGTTGTTGGCGTGAGAGCTCTGCTCGACGCAGCTGTCCATCTCGCGAGAACACTCCTGCATTACTGTCACTGCCTTGGCAACCCCCTGCTGCAGGTTCTCGATCATGGTCTGGATCTCGCTGGTGGACTGGGCGGTACGACCCGCCAGACTGCGCACCTCATCGGCCACCACCGCAAAACCGCGCCCCTGCTCGCCGGCCCGCGCCGCTTCGATGGCCGCATTGAGGGCCAGCAGGTTGGTCTGCTCGGCGATGCCGCGAATGACATCGAGGATGTTGCCGATCTGGCTGCTCATGCTGCTCACATCACCAATCACCTTGCCAGTCTGTTGCAGCTTGCCCGCCAGCTGATGAGTGGTGGTGATATTGCCTGCCATCACCTTACGCCCCATCTCGGAGGCCTTCTCCACATCCTGCACCCGCTCCAGGGTCTGGTTGGCCGCCTGCGCCACCTCCCGCACCGAGGCCTCCATCTGGGTCATAGCGGCGGCGACCGAGGCGGTCTCCTGCCGCTGTTTCTCCAGATCCGCCCGCACTGATTCGGTGGTATGGCGGTTGCCGTGAGCAGCATCGTTAAGCTGGGCGGACGCCTGTGAAAGCTGCGCCAGCACCTCCCCCATCTGGGCAATCAGCAAGTTGATCTGGCTGCCCAGCTGGCCGAATTCGTTCTTGCTGCGAAAACCGATGCGCTGGGTCATGTCGCCCTGGGTCACTTCGGTCAGCACCCGCAGCAGCTCCCTGAGCGGACGGCGAATGGCCTTGCCCAGGGTATAAGCCACCAGCATGGCGATCAGGATGGCAACCGCTATGCTGGCGCCCTGAGTCAGGGTGCTCTGGCTCTGTGCGGCTTTGGCATGCTGAATACTCTGGTTCATCAGTTGCTGGCTCTGAGCAGTGATCCGCTCAAGCCGATCCTGAATTGCCACGATGAGCGCGCTGGCCTGCTTGCTCTTCTCCCGCATCTGTTCCTGCTGCTTCATCAGCGCCAAATACTGGGAGAGCACGCCTTCGCTTGCGGTCGTATCGCGCACGAAACCATGGACGTAGTGACCCATGTTGTTATCGAAATCCTTGAGCTCCCCCTGCAGATCCTTGATGGTGCTGTTGAACCCTTCAATCTGCATCCTGTTGCGCTTGAGCGCGGCTTCAATGGGCGCGGGAATACTCTGATTGAGGGCATCCATGGTAGAGAGTTCGATGGCGGAGAGCTTGGTGGTCAGGGTCTCGGAGAGCATCTTGATAAAGCTGTCGTCGATGGTGACCATCATGTCCCCCAGACTCTTCTTGAACTGGGGCAGACTGACCTGAAACTGCCCCTTGGCCAGATTGACCTTGTGCAGCCGGGTAAGCAGTGCCTCGTGTTCGCCGGGCAGGGTGTCGGTCAGTTGCAGGTAGCTGTCGACCTGCTGGCTGAGCGTGCTCATCTCCCCTTGCAGCTCGGGGTGGTGGGCGACCTGCTGGCGCAAGGCGTCAAGACTCTTGCCTACCGCGGCCTTGGCCTGTTTCAGTTCGGCCACTTCGGCCGGCAGCTGTTTGGGATCCTGCTCGGTGAGCACATCCCCCAGCCACTTGTTGGCGCTGAGCAGGGTGATCTGGGTCTGACTGCTGGCAATTACCAGCGGCATCGACTGCTGGGTAACCTGCTCCAGCGCGTTCCCCAGAGTCTCCTGACTACGAAATGTGAGCAGTGAACTGGCCACCATCACGGCCACCAGGATCGCGAAGCCAAGGTAGACTCGCTGCAAGATGGAGAGATCCGACATTGTTTGTTTCATTATTGTCCCGCTGTATATGCAAAAGTCCCTTGCCTGAGTACCCCGTCCTTTTGATACCCTGCAGAACCCTGAACAGGTGATGCAGATGACGTCCCTCTGGCTATCGGTATTCTTAACAATAACTGAAGGGAATGGGACATCAGCTGTGTCAAATCTCGGCTTGTGTCACACTTGACGCGCAGCTCGCCCCCTTTCGGGAGCCACTTGGGGTGCAAGTTCGATTTTCTTTTTCATATAAGGGAGTTAGCCATGGCGCAAGAAACCATTTTCAGCAAAATCATCCGTAAAGAGATCCCTGCTGACATCCTGTATCAAGACGATCTGGTCACCGCATTCCGGGATATTCAACCCAAGGCCAAGACCCATATTCTGATCATCCCCAATACCCTGATCCCCACCGTCAACGACGTGGAAGCCGAGCATGAGCTGGCTCTTGGCCGGATGTTCACCGTGGCCCGCAAGCTGGCCAGCGAGGCGGGTATCGCCGAAGATGGCTACCGCCTCATCATGAACTGCAACCGCCATGGCGGGCAGGAGGTCTACCACATCCACATGCATCTGGTCGGTGGCCAGCCGCTGGGACCGCTGCTCAGCCTGTAATGAATCGCAACGCCTCAACCTGCCGCAGCGCCCTGTTGCTCTGCGGCGCCCTGCTGTTGCTGGGAGGCTGCGCCTCCCGCTGGCAGGATATGTTCGTCTCCTACTCCGATCAGATGGTGCCCCTGCGCAACCAGCTGCTGCTGGGCCATGCCGCCGAGGCGTTGCCCGAGGTGCGCGACTCCACCCTGGGGGATGACACCTTTGTGCTGGATCGGCTCGAACAGGGGCGCATTACCTGGCTGGCGGGTCATGATGCGGGTAGCAAGCAGGCGTTCACCGCCGCCGACAGCAGCCTTCAGTGGGAAGACAATCAGGCCGAATACCGGCTGAGCCACGGTCTGGATCAGGTGGGCAGTCTGCTCACCAACGATCAGTCGATTGCCTATCTCACCCCCGATTACGAACGCACCATGCTGCATCACTATCTGGCCCTCAACTACCTGCAACGGGGTGATGCCGATGGCGCCCTGGTGGAGGTGCGCCGGGCCAATCAGGTGCAGGAGCAGGCCCTGAAACGGCGAGCCGATGAGGTACGCAAGGCAAAGGATGAGAGCGAAGAGGCCGAAGCAGAAGGCGAGATGCGCCAGCTGATGTCGCGCGGCGCACCGGATCTCGACCGGTTGATCGGCAAGGTCAAGAACGGTTTTCAGAACGCCTACACCTTCTACTTTTCTGCCGTGCTCTATGAGGCGGCCGGGGATCTCAACGACGCCTGGGTCGACTATCAACGCGGCTACCAGATAGCGCCGGACAACCGCAGCCTGCAAGATGCCTTGCTGCGTCTGGCGCGGCTGCGTGGCTCACCGGACGAGATCCGCGAGACAGAGAAAAAGATAGGCCGCAAAGCGCCATTGCCAGCTAAAAATCAGGGCCAATTGGTGGTGCTGTTTGAAGATGGTTTGATCCCGGCGCGGCGCGAACTGTTCCTGCCGCTGCCCATCTCCACCTCCCGCGGCGATTTTCGCACCTTTACCGTCGCCATCCCCTATTACGATAATCGGGCCAGCGACACCGGCCCGCTGACAGTGGAAGTCGGCAAGCGGGTCGAGCAGACCAGCGAGCTGGTCAGGCTGGAAGCACTAGCTGCCAAAGATCTGCAAGAGCGGCTGCCCGGTATGCTGACCCGCCAGGCGCTGCGACTGGTGGCCAAGGAGCAGATGCGCCGCACCGCCGCCAAAGAGGGGGGCGATGTGGGCAATATTCTGGTGGGGATCTTCAATACCCTCTCGGAGCGAGCCGATACCCGCAGCTGGCTGACGCTGCCAGCTCAGGCATCGAGCTGGCAGGGGATGGTGCCGGCAGGTGACATCAACCTCACCCTGAGCGCGGGGGCTGCGCAGCGGCAATTGCCGCTCACCATCCACAAGGGACGCATCACCCTGGTCTGGGTACAGCGCCTCGGAGCTGGTCTGACCACCCGGGTGATGCCGCTCTGAGCAGACGGCGAAGAGAGATGAGCAAGACAATTAAACGGGCAGGCACACTCGCGGCCCCACTCACCCCGATTAAGGAGAGCAAGATGAAAGCATACGGGTTGGCCCTCGGGCTCGCGCTGCTGCTGACCGGCTGCGCCACCAACACCTCCGGCGTGGCGCTCTATGGCCCGGCGGGCGGTGCACCAGTGGCAGAGCAGCATCAAAACGTCAACGTCACCCTGACCGAGCTGAGCCGCCGCCAGCAAAATGGCCTGCTGCAGGTCAATGTGGCCGCCGCCAGCACCCAGCGCGGCGATAACAAGCTGCAATATATCTTCTATTGGTATGATGAGGCCGGTCAGGAGGTCGCCAGCGATGGCCGCGGCTGGACCCCCATCAAGCTGCATGGCTATCAGACCCGCACCCTCTCGGCCCTGGCGCCCAGCCCGGCGGCGCAAGGTTACCGGATTTACGTACGCGAAGTGATTGAGGAATCCTACTGATGAAAATGAATCATGCCCTGCTGATCCTAACCGGCGCGTTGCTCTTGGGCGGCTGCTCCAGCACTACCGTCAGCTATGGCGATCCCACTGAAACCGAAACCGTCACCGTCGATTACGGCTCAAGCGACCTGCAGGCCATCGCCGACAAGATGGCGGACTCCATGCTCGCCTCCCCTGCCACCAGCGAGATCACCGCAGGCGGTCGTCCGGTGATGTTTATGGACTCTATCCGCAACAAGACCTCCGAGCACATCGATACTGAAGCGATCACCGACACCATCCGCACCAAGCTGCTGCGGGCCGGCAAGTTCCGCTTCGTCGACATGAGCAAGGTGGCCGCCGTCAAGCAGCAGCTCGAATACCAGCAGAGCAGCGGCATGGTGGATCCTGCCTCCATGGTGCGGCTTGGCAAGCAGACTGGTGCCCGCTACATGGTCTATGGCAACCTCGCCAGCATCGTCAAGGACAATGGCAAGGTGAAGGATGTCTACTACCAGATGACCATGAACCTGATGGACCTGCAAAACGGCGAACTGCTATGGGCCGATCAGAAAGAGATCCGCAAACAGGCGAAGAAATCCACCTTTGGCTGGTAACAGGCTCCTGGTGACAGGCAACTGTGATCCGCTACTGGCCAGCCTGCCCGCCCCCTGGCGGGAGGGGCAGCTGGAACCACTCGGGTTAGGCCTGACCAACTGCAACTATCGACTGCGCCTCCCCTCGGGGCGCAGTTACTTTTTGCGTCAGGGCCACTCCGACCCGGTGCGCCTTGGTATCGACCGTTCCACCGAGTGGCAGCTTTATCAGGGGGCGATGGGCGAAGGGTTGGCGCTGCCCTGCCACTATGGCGATCCCGCCAGCGGTCTGATGCTGCTCGAATGGTGCGATGAGCCAAACTGGGTATACGCGGCGCCACCGGAAGCCGATCAGCCCCGTCTGCTGGCTGAGGTGCTGCGCAAGCTCCATCGCCTGCCGCTGCCTGCGGTGGTGATGGCGGTGCGAGCCCACGCGGCAGGCTATCGCGCCCGGCTGGCCCGCATTCCCTCTTGGTTGCCCGCCCTGGAGCGGGGCTTGCTCGCCAGCAGTGAGCCAAATGATTGCTGGCGCCCTTGCCACCATGATCTCAATCCGGCTAACTTGTTGGGAAGCAAACCCTGGGTCATCGACTGGGAGTATGGCGCGGCAGGTCACCCCGGCTTTGAGCTCGCCAGCATCCAGCGCACCCATGAGTGGCCCGCCGAGCGGCGCGACGAGCTGGAAGCGCACTATCTGCAGGCCGTGCCGCGCCACCAGTGGCCCGATTTTCAGAGCGAGGCATTTTTACCCTGGGTCGACTATATCGGCCTGCTCTGGGCCCTGCTGATGGCAGAGCAACAGCCCTCACTCGACTATGACACCCTGATCGCCATCAACCGGCAACGACTGGAGTAACAGATGATAAACAAGGTGCGCTGGCACAAGCCGAAAACCTGGGGTCTGCTGCTGATCGGCCTGCTGCTGACCGGCTGCTCCACCCGGGTGATCTACTACTGGCTCGATACCGCCATCATCTGGCAGCTGGATGACTACTTTGCCCTCTCCTATTCGCAGAAGGATCTGCTCAGCCGCGAAGTGAAGGGGCTGATGGCCTGGCACCGCCAGCACGAGCTGCCGCGCTACGCCAAGGATCTCGATGCACTGGCCAAGGCGGTGGCCAGCCCCATGACGCCGGAGCAGATCTCGACCAACCTAGATGCGGTGCAGCAGAGTCTGACCCGCACGCTGGAAAACACTATCCCCCGCGCGGTCAGGCTGGCGCGCACCCTGACCGATGAGCAGGTGGCCCGCTTTATGACCGATCGGGTCAAGCGGCAACAGGAGCGGCAAAAGGACTTTGCCACTGAGCCCAAAGAGCAGATGCTGGCAGAGTTTCGCGACAAGATGAACAAGCGGCTCGAGTTCTGGATTGGCGAGGTGAAACCGGCACAGGCACCACTGGTGGCCCAGTGGGCCGAATGGCAATACGAGCTGATGCCCCCCTGGCTCGAGTTTCAGGAGTCCTGGACCCAGGAGCTGGACAGGCTGATGAAGCAGCGCCAGAGTCCCGACTTTACCCGCGAGCTGACTGACCTGCTGGCCGAGGGGGATGGGCTGATGGATGGCCGCTTTACCGGCTATACCGAACAGTCGCGCCAGCGTACCGTCAACTGGCTGAGCGCCATGAGCCAGTCGCTGGATATCTCCCAGCGGGCCCATCTCTACTCCCTGCTCAAGGGCTACGCCCGCGACTTCAAGCAGATGAGCGGCAGCTGACAAACGGCGCCGAATGGTGCCGCACACCCGAGCAACCTTGTTCAAACCGGGCGCTTATGGTAGTTTGCCCTTCCTATTTATCGGGAATTAACTTTTGCGCCTTATCGACAAAGTAAAACTGGTGCTGGTAACTCTGGTTATCGCCCTCACCCTGCTTTGTTCCATCGCCCGAATGGAAGGCCCGCTGCTACCCGCATCTCCCCAGAGTGAACAGCAGCAGACTCAGGTGTTCAATCAGCTTAGCGACAGCGATGATGACATCATCAAGTTTGTCGGCAGCCATCAGAATCACCTGCTGCGTCTCGAACAATCCCTGCGCAGTGACAACCAGCCCAAGAGTGTGGTCTACGAGCTGATCCAGAGCTGGTCGGCCCAGGCCATCCTGCTGTTGCTGCTCGGCTGGCTGATGCTGGCCCCCGAGCTCTATCACAAACAGAGTTTTCGCGATCGCTTTGGCGCGATCCACCGGCGCCATCTACAGCGCCAACATCTGCAATACCGCTTCACCCAGAGCTATCTGAGCGCCTGACCCCGGAGGGGCTGGCACATCCACTGTTTGCTCATCTCCTCTTCCTGACGGATCCGGCAACTGCCTGATCCGCATCTGATGCATCCCATTTTTTGCGCCTTGCCGAGCCTTGTTGCTATCGGCCCGGGCACCATTCTCCTGACAGAGGTTTGTTTGCCATGAGAAAGAGCAATCGCACCGTTCTCAACCGCATGAGCAAGTGGCAGTACGCACTGCTGCTGTTGATGCTGTTGACCTTTACCTTTTACTCCCTGCCCACCTTTTTCGGTGAGCAGCCCTCCCTCGGCCTGCACGGACAGCAGCGCCTGACCACCCAGCAGCAGATGCTGCTGAGCGACAAACACCTGACCCCGGTCAAGGTCATTGAGCAACCTGAGCGGGTCGAGCTGGTCTTTGCCAGTCAGGGCGATCAGCAGCGCGCCAAGCAGTTGCTGGAGCAGCAAGGGGTCGACAGTGCCGCCCTGACCCTGGAGTTTCACTCCAACGCGCCGGCCTGGATCACCCGCCTCGGCGCCGACCCCATCAAGCTGGGGCTGGATCTGCGTGGCGGCTCCCAACTGCTGATCGGGGTGGACGTGGACTTTGTCATCGACAATCAGACCAAGAATTTGGTGGATACCCTGCGCACCCGCTTCCGTGAAGCCAACCTGCGTGGCGCCAACGTCACGCGCAGCGCACAGGGCGCCGTAGCCGTCACCCTGCCGGAGGTGGCCGAACAGGAGAGCTGGCTCGCCATCATCAAGGAGAGTGCCGGTACCCGTCAGGATCAGTGGAAGCTGACCCGCTCCGGCAATGATCTGAAACTGGTGCTGAGCGAGGCGGAGCGTACCCTGCTGGTCAACAACGCCGTGACCCAGAACCTGTCGATCCTGAAAAAACGGATCAACGAGCTAGGCATCGTCGAGGCCTCGGTGGTGCGTCAAGGTCAGGATGGCATCCGTATCGAACTGCCCGGGGTACATAACCCCAAGCAGGCGAAAGAGGTGATCGGCGCCACCGCCTCGCTGGCCTTCTACGAGGCCAAAGCCGACAGCCACTTCTACATCGCCGATCGCAACGGTCAGGCCGTCGGCATGGCGCGCAAGCCGGTACTCACCGGCGAGCACATCGTCGATGCCCGCGCCAACATGGGCGAAATGGGTCAACCCCAGGTCAATATCGTGCTCGACACCTTGGGTGGCAGCAAGATGAACCAGTTCAGCCGCCAGCATGTGGGCAAGCCGATGGCGACCGTCTTCACCGAGTACAAGACCAACGCTCAGGGTAAACTGCGCGCCCAGAGCGAGGTGATCAACGTCGCCACCATCCAGACCGCCCTTGGCAACCAGTTCCGCATCACCGGCATTGGCAGTCTGCCAGAAGCGCAAGAGCTGGCCATGCTGCTGCGTGCCGGCGCCCTCACCGCCCCGCTCAAGATCCTGGAAGAACGCAGTATTGGCCCGACGCTGGGGATGCAGAATATCGAGGCGGGCTTCACCGCTCTGGCCTTCGGCATGGCAGGCATGATGCTGTTCATGATGGCCTGGTACCGCAAATTCGGCTGGGTTGCCATCACGGCGCTGGTCGCCAACCTGTTGATGCAGGTCGGCATGCTGGCGGTGCTGCCGGGCGCCGTGCTGACCCTGCCGGGGATCGCCGGTCTGGTGCTGACGGTGGGCATGGCGGTGGATACCCATGTGCTGATCTTCGAGCGGATCAGGGACCGGCTGCGAGAAGGGGGCTCACTGGCCAACGCCATCGACTTTGGCTATCGCTCGGCCTTCCACACCATTTTTGATGCCAACATCACTACGCTCATCTGCGCCGTGGTGCTCTATTCCATTGGCTCCGGTCCGCTGCAGGGCTTCTCCATCACCCTCATTCTGGGTCTGCTCTCCAGCATGATCACCGGGATCTGGGGGACGCGCGCCATCATCAACCCCCTGTGGGGACGCAGCAGCGAGCGCACGCTGAAGGTGTAACGGGACAGCAGTCCCTCTGATGAGCGGCTTTGACTGCGCCATCGGCCATGGATATGGCCGGAGCGGCCAAAGCAGAACACTATTTTCCCGGCGTGTCGCGACACGTCGTGATGGGCCAACAGCCTGATGCTGGCTGGCCAAGGAGAGAATTATGTTGAGAATGATCGTTGCCATGGGGTTGACCCGTTGGCGTTATATCGGCCTGTGGGCTTCCATCCTGCTGACCGTGGCCAGCGTCGCCATCTTGCTGGTGAACGGCCTCACTCTGGGGCTCGATTTTACCGGCGGGATCCTGCTGGAGTTTCATATCCAGACCCTGAAAGAGGCCCATGAGCTCAATGCCATGCTGGTCTCCCCGCTGGCGGGAGCCGTTGAGCTGAGCTCGGCCGGAATTCCCGGCGAGTGGCTGATCAAGCTGCCCCCCCACGAACTGCCCTGGCCCGCGGCAGATCTCGCCACCATGCTGACCCAGCAACTGGGGATGCCGGTCGAGTTGCTGCGTACCACCATCGTCGGTCCCCAGGTGGGTGCCGAGCTGTTCCAGCAGGGGATGCTGGCCGTGCTGGTGGCTTCGCTGGCGATGTCGGCCTATCTGGCGTTTCGTTTCGAGTGGCGTCAGGCCATCGGCATCCTGCTCTCGGTGGTCCATGACGCCATCATGGCGCTTGGGCTGCTGTCACTCTTTCAGATCGAATTCGACCTGAACATCATCGCCGGTTTGATGGCGGTGATCGGCTACTCCCTCAACGACAGCATCGTCATCTCGGACAGGTTGCGGGATCTGCTGAGCTCGCGTACCCAGATGGGGATCCACGAGTGCTCCGATGTGGCCATCAAGGCGACCTTCAGTCGCACCATGATCACCTCGGGCACCACCCTGTTTACCGTGGGCGCGTTGTTGCTGTTTGGCGGTGACGCCCTCTACGGCTTCTCCTTCACCCTGTTTGCCGGGATCCTGGTGGGCACCGTCTCCTCCATTACCGTCGCCTCGACCGTGCAGGAGCTGCTTGGGCTCACCCCGCAGGCCTATCAGAAAAAGAGCGAGGAGCCACTGGCCAACGCAGCCTGAACCTTGTTAACCAGGCCCGGCTCACCGGGTCTCAACGAACCGGGCCCCTGCAAACCATTGGCAGGGGCAATTTCCATCCATCCTCTCGGTCTCTCGCCGCCCCTTTTGTTGCTCGGCTCGCCTCAATTGACAACTGACCATATTGAAAGCAATGACGGATCAACCCGTCATTTTTAATAACAAAAAGGTCATTTTATTACGTCAGAAACCATAAAATGTGACTGAAAGCACTTTCTTGAGGGCTCAAAGGAGGCAACATTGTAGTGATTTATCTACAAAGGGATATGAGATGTTGTTACAACCTGCCAATACAGCAAAATCCAGACAGTTGCTGAACGAGACCATGGCTTTGGTACTCGCAGGAGGGCGGGGTAGTCGCCTCAAACAGTTAACCGACAACCGTGCAAAACCTGCCGTTCATTTCGGCGGCAAATTCCGCATCATCGATTTCGTGCTCTCCAACTGCATCAACTCCGGCATCCGTCGGGTCGGTGTCGTGACCCAGTACAAATCCCACAGCCTGTTGCGCCATCTCCAATCCGGCTGGTCATTCCTGCGCTACCAGATGAACGAGTTTATCGATCTGCTCCCTGCCCAGCAGCGGGTGGATGAGGTGAACTGGTATCGGGGTACCGCCGATGCGGTCTACCAGAATCTGGATATCATCCGCGATCACGCCCCCAAATATGTGGTGGTGCTGGCAGGCGATCACATCTACAAGATGGATTACGCCGCCATGCTGCTCGACCACGTCAATATGGGCGCCAAGGTGACCGTTGCCTGCATCGAGGTGCCACGCAGTGAAGCAAGCGCCTTCGGGGTCATGGCGGTGGATGATGATCGCAAGATCAACGCCTTCGTCGAAAAGCCTGCCAACCCGCCCGCCATGCCGGGCAAGGCCGATACCGCGCTGGCCTCCATGGGCGTCTATATCTTCGATGCGGAGTATCTCTATCAGTTGCTGGAAGAGGACATTGCCAACGAGCAGTCCCATCACGATTTCGGCATGGACGTGATCCCCCGCGTGGTGAAAGAGGGCACCGCATTCGCTCACCCGTTTGGCATGTCCTGTGTCGGCTGCTGTCCGGATCGCCGCCCCTACTGGCGCGATGTGGGCACCGTGGACTCCTTCTGGGAGGCCAATATGGATCTCGCTTCCGTCACGCCTGAGCTGGATATCTACGATCAGGACTGGCCCATCTGGACCAGTCAGAACATGACTCCTCCCGCCAAGTTCGTGCAGGACCGAAACGGCCAGCACGGCATGACCATCAACTCCATGTTTGCCGGGGGCACCATCGTCAGCGGCTCTTTCATCCTGAGTTCGGTGCTCTTTACCAATGTGCGGGTCGACTCATTCTGCACCCTGGATCAGGCCGTGATCTTCCCGGGTGTGGAGATAGGTGCCGGTTGCCGACTGCGCCGGGTGGTGATCGACAAGGGGTGCAAACTGCCGGAAGGCACGGTGATCGGTGAAAACGCCGATGAAGATGCACGTCGCTTCCACCGCTCCGAGCAGGGCATAGTGCTGGTCACCCAGGGGATGCTCACTCGCCTGAACAAAGAGCTGCAGGGAAAACAGAAGCGCTGATCCGCAGCCAGACGGGATCCCCCTTCCTACCGCAAAGGGAGCCATAACGGCTCCCTCTTTCTATGGCTGACCAGATAGCCACCTCACACCATCATTGCCATCGCGTTGCAGTCTCCCAGAGATACCATTTACTGTGGGTAAACAGCTGGGCAATGCAGCCTCCCCCCTCAGGCTGTAAATTTTAAGTTACACAAAAGCCATTACCCCTCCGAAAAACCCTCTGTATTATTCCTGTTCGCGCTATATAGCAGCTCCTTTATCTGACTTTTTAGCGGTAAATCCGCTAGTTTCACTTGATTGTTTGTTTTTCCTTGGTAAGGTGAGGGCGGTTGCGTAACAAAGCAGGTACCAACGTAAACATATCGGTACAATCGCTTTTGGCTTAATACAGTAGAGAGAATGAAATCATGCAAAGAGACCCCCTGAACAACATCCACATCCAGTCCGAACAAGTGATGATCACGCCTGCCCAGCTCAAGGAGAAGTTACCCATCTCCGACAAGGCGCTGGCATTCGTGCAAGGGGCCCGCAATACCATCGCCGACATCATTCACCGTCGCGATCACCGCTTGCTGGTGATCTGTGGTCCCTGCTCCATCCACGACATGGACGCCGCCAAAGAGTACGCAACCAGACTCAAAGCGCTGCATGATGCCTATCAGGACTCTCTCTACATTGTCATGCGGGTCTACTTTGAGAAGCCGCGCACCACGGTAGGCTGGAAAGGCTTTATCAACGACCCCAATCTGGATGGCACCTTCGATGTGGAGCTGGGGCTGCACCGTGCCCGCGAGCTGCTCTGCTGGCTGGCGGAGCTGGAGTTGCCGCTGGCCACCGAAGCACTCGACCCCATCAGCCCGCAATACCTGGCCGAGCTCTTCTCCTGGTCGGCTATCGGCGCCCGCACCACCGAATCCCAGACCCACAGGGAGATGGCGTCCGGCCTCTCCATGCCGGTCGGCTTCAAGAACGGCACCGACGGCAACCTGGGGACCGCCATCAATGCGCTGCAGGCGGCCTCCTCCCCTCACGCCTTTATGGGGATCAACCAGCAGGGCCAGGTTGCGCTGCTGCAGACCCAGGGCAACCCGGATGGCCACGTGATCCTGCGCGGCGGCAAACATCCCAACTACGACTCGGTCAACGTGTCGCTGGCGGAAGAGGCGCTGGAGAAAGCGGGCCTGCTGCCGAGCCTTGTGGTGGATTGCAGCCACGGCAACTCCAGCAAGGATCACCGTTTGCAACCCAAGGTGGCCGACAACGTCATCCACCAGATCCAGGAGGGCAACCGCTCCATCATCGGGGTGATGCTCGAATCCAACCTGTTCGAGGGCAACCAGTCCAGCGAGCAGCCCAAGGAGCAGATGCGCTACGGGGTCTCCATCACAGATGCCTGCATCGACTGGGACACCACCGCCACCCTGCTGGCCCGCTGCCACAGCCAGCTGGCTGACCCTCTCAAGGGCAGAACTGCGCGGTAAGCCGTGGTATCTTGTCGTAACCTATTGAACAATCTGGGTATCACCGCAGGTGGCATCTGGCAGCTCATGCCGTGATACCTTGTTGCATCTTGATTTTCATGGCGCCGCCGCTGCGGCGCCAGCAGGGACTGCATATGGCTGAAGAGTTGAATGTACTCAGGGACAAGATAGATGCGGTGGACAAGCAGCTTATCGATCTGCTGGCCGCCCGTCTGGCCCTGGTGGGAGAAGTGGGTGAGGTAAAGAGCCGCCACGGCCTGCCCATATATGCACCGGATCGGGAAGCGAGCATGCTGGCCCGCCGCCGCGCCGAGGCCGAGCAGTTGGGAGTGCCCGGCGATCTCATCGAAGACGTACTGCGCCGGGTGATGCGCGAATCTTACGCCAGCGAGAAAGATACCGGCTTCAAATGCATAAAGCCGGACCTTGGCAAAGTGGTCATCATCGGTGGTCAGGGCCAGCTTGGTCGCTTGTTCGGCCATATGTTCAGCCTCTCAGGCTACTGGGTCGAGACGCTGGAACAAGCCGACTGGGCGCGCGCTGACGAGATCCTCGCCGGAGCCGGTCTGGTGATGGTGGCGGTGCCCATCGATATCACCTGCCAGATCATCGACCGCCTCGGCAACCTGCCCACCCACTGCCTGTTGGTGGATGTCACCAGCGTGAAGGCGGCGCCGCTCGAACATATGCTGGCGGTACATCAGGGGCCGGTACTGGGACTACACCCCATGTTCGGGCCGGATGTGGCAAGCCTCGCCAAGCAGGTGATCGTCTGCTGTCAGGGTCGTAACCCCGCAGCCAGCCAATGGCTGCTGGATCAGATGACCATCTGGGGCGCCCGCTTGCAACAGGTGGAAGCTAAGGCCCACGATGAGGCGATGACCCTCATTCAGGCGCTGCGTCACTTCGCCACCTTTGCCTATGGCTGGCACCTCTCCCGGGAGCAGGCCAATCTGGATCGCCTGCTGAGTTTGAGCTCCCCCATCTACCGGCTGGAGCTGGCCATGGTGGGGCGGCTGTTTGCCCAGGATCCCCACCTCTATGCCGACATCATTTTGTCGTCACCGCAGAATCTGGCGATGATCCGCCGCTACTACCAAAACTTCGGCGAAGCGCTGGGGCTGCTGGATCGGGGAGACAGGGACGGTTTCATCGAGGCCTTCTCGCAAGTCTCCGGTTTCTTCGGCGAACATGCCGACCAGTTCCTGCGTGAAAGCCGCATGCTACTGGCCCAGGCCAACGACCGCCGCCAACACGGCTGATCCTGCAAAAGCAGCTACCTCATATCGCCAGAATGGGAAGATGCCTGAGCATCTTCCCATTTTATTTGTTACATATTTAAACACTGACGTCAGTCACGCTCGGCCTTACGTCGAGCCCCACCGCTGACTGGCCTCAATGCCCTCATCTGGCGCTGCCTCACATCCAGCAAGTATGCCTCCTCAATATCCACGCAATCCGCGCAAATAGCACCGCCCCTTGCAAGGGCTGCCAGATTCTAACGGTCAAACCAAACGGCTGCGAGCAAGGCTGTACGACGCAAAGAAGAACAGTGCCTCCCATCAAAGAGATAAGCAGGAAGCAGGAAGCAGGAAGCAGGAAGCAGGAAGCAGGAAGCAGGAAGCAGGAAGCAGGAGAGATTAACCGAGACAGATGGTTTGCCAAAGATCACTTAACACAGCAATCCGGCGATTTATCATGGCGCCAATACGTTGTCGCCAAAAAAGAAAATGGCCGAGAAATTATCTCGGCCATTCGTAGCCTGGTCAAAGACTCAAGCCTGGATATTACTCTTGTTCAACTTATTAGAAGTTGTACTGCAGAGCAACAGTCCACTCGTCGTCATGCTTCTCGATACCCTGGATCTTGTACTCGGTGTAAGCTTTCAGCTTCGGAGTGAAGGCGTACTGAACACCCAGCAGAGTTTCGTCAACCAGATCCTTGTAAGTAGAACCGGCAGCTTGAGCGTTGGCCTTGCCTTCTTTGAAGTTGTAGCCAGCCAGGAAGGTCCAGGCGTCTACGTTGTAAGATGCAGCCAGCTCGTAGCCACGGCCGTCATCTTTCATACCCAGGCTCTTGTTCTTAACTTGGCTTTCGGTGTAAACACCAGCAAAGTAGAAACCATTGATAGCGTAGTGCGCGCCAACAGCCCACTCGTCTTTCTTACCAGTGTTGCCGTTAACTTTGTTCTGCAGATCAGAGTAGGCATAACCGGCATTGAAGCCCAGGCCGAAGTCGAAGTCGTAACCAGCGGCAGCTGCATAGGCTTTCTTACGCTTAACATCGGAACCGAAGATTGCATCTTCTTTAACTTTCTGACCTACGTCGGTGATCTTGACAGCTACGTCGTCGTTGGTCTGGTAGGAAACCTTGCCTTTGAAACCACCAAAGGTGTTGGAGTAGATAACCTGGCCTTCTTGACGACCGTCATAGAAGTTACCTGCATCACCCCATTCGTTGAAAATATCGGTCGGCTCCAGCACATCGTAGAAAGCGGTGTCGGTCTGACCAAAGATGATTTTACCGTACTGGGTGCCGTCAAAACCTGCATAGATATGACGAGCATCGAACTTGCTAGACTTACCGTCGCTGCCCTTGTCAGAGTTTTCAGCAGCTACTTGCCACTCGGTCTTGGCAATACCGGACCAGGTGTTGTTCAGAGCAACTTTACCGGACCAACCCAGACGGGAGGAGCCAATCAGCTCGCCGTCGGTATCATCGTGTTCACCGTAGTAGTTAGCTTGTACACGGCCGTATACGTCGAAAGTGGTACCGTCTTTGTCATAGATCACTGCTGCGTTAGCGGCGGATGCAAACAGAGCCGGAATAGCAATAGCCAGAATTGTCTTTTTCATAGTTTCCAATGCCTACTGTAATTAAACACTAAGTTGTTGT
This sequence comes from Aeromonas sp. 604282, assembly GCF_049170575.1. Taxonomy (NCBI): domain Bacteria; kingdom Pseudomonadati; phylum Pseudomonadota; class Gammaproteobacteria; order Aeromonadales; family Aeromonadaceae; genus Aeromonas; species Aeromonas sp. 604282. The sequence continues at coordinate 131,066 of NZ_JAAKMV010000005.1, forward strand.
TATTCCCTGTGTTAGCGATGTTCTTTGCATCACTATGCCGCCGAGACTAGCACCGGATTTTTTGAACCGCAATGAAAAAACTTGGAACTTTTTATGGAAACCATAGTCATGGAGACAAAAATGTGAGCCAGATCTCACCTAAAAAGCAGCTAAAAGGGAAACGTTTGCAATCTATTTAGCTGCTTTTTTGAACTTAAACGGTGTGTTTTGTATGCGCATGAAGCCAGATGCCTGATAAACCCCCAAGGTTGTCTAAGTAGCGAGAAACCATTGTGAGAATGGATGTCTCCTCGACCTCTCCAAGGGGTTACGGGTATCCTTGTCTTCCGATTAACTCCCAAGCTGACTTTATCTTTATGCTCTCGACTCGCCTCAAAGCCATCATCCGTCAAACTTATCGCCAGATTGCGGATGAATTACCCGGTTTTGTACCGCGCAAGGAGCAGAATTTTCTGGTAGCCGAAATCGCCAAGACGTTAACCGGGGAGTACGATAAACAGCGCCGCATTCTGGTTGCCGAAGCCGGCACCGGCATCGGCAAATCACTCTCCTATGCACAAGGCGCTATTCCGGTAGCTCGCCTTACCCAGAAGAAGCTGGTGATCTCCACCGCCACCGTGGCGCTGCAAGAGCAGCTGATCCACAAAGACCTTCCCTTCTACCACCGCCACAGCGAGCTGCCGTTTCGTTTCATGTTGGTCAAAGGGCGCCAGCGCTACTGTTGCGAACATCTGCTGGAGCAGGCAGCCAGTGGTGCCGAGATGGCCAACTTTGAGCTCGACTTTGGCAGTCTGAGCAAATCCAAGCCATCTGACAGCGACAAAGATCGCTACCAGGCCCTGTGGCAGGCCTACACCAATGGCAAATGGGATGGGGATCGGGACAACTGGCCAGAGCCCATTCCCGACACTTGCTGGGATCGCATCGCCGCCGACCGCCACACCTGCAACAAGGCGCTGAGCCATCACCAGCACTGCCCCTTTCATCGCGCCCGCAACGACATGGATAGCGCCGATGTACTGGTGGTCAACCATGCGCTGCTGCTTTCCGATCTCACCATGGGCGGAGGTATCATCCTGCCACCCCCAGATGAATGCATCTATGTACTGGATGAAGCCCATCACCTGCCTACCATTGCCCGGGATCACGGCGCGGCGTCGGCCAGTATCAAAGGTTCACGCCGCTGGCTGGAGAAGCTGGTGCAAAGCGCAGGCAAGCTGGCGCGGACGCTTAATAAGGAAAGCCTGCTCGACCCCCAACTCAAATTGCAGGATGCGCTGGCCTCCATCCAACCCGACTTGAAGGCGGTCGAGCAGTGGCTCGGCGCCAACGATCGGCTGTTTGGCAGTGACCCCCACTATCGTTTCGCCGAGGGGGTGTTGCCGGATCCCCTGCCCATGCTGGCAGAGAACCTCAAGGAGTCGAGCAAGAAAGCGTTGCGGGCGCTGGATAGGATGCAGGGAGCGATCGGTGAAGCACTGAAAGATGGCGAGATCCGCCGTAAGGAGGCAGAACCCCTGCTGGCCGAGAGCGGTTTTCATCTGCAGCGGCTGGAGAGTTTCTGCGCCCTGTGGGAGATGCTGGGGCGCCATATCCCGACAGGCAAAACCCCGCTCGCCCGCTGGATGGCCAAGAGCGATGATGGCGATATCTGGCTGCATGCCTCCCCCATAGAGGTGGGATATCTGCTGGAGGAGTGGCTCTGGTCGAAATGCCTGGGGGCCGTGCTGGTCTCGGCAACGCTCACCGCCCTCTCATCCTTTAGTTATTTTCGCCATCAGGTAGGGCTCAAAGAGCATGACGGCACCCGATATCTGCGCCTGCGCTCACCGTTTGACTACCAAAAGGCCGAGCTCTATCTGCCCAAAATGGCGCACGAACCCAACTCGCCTGCTTTTACCAGCGAGCTTGTCAGCGTGCTGCCGCGCATTCTGGCGGGCAAGGAGGCTAGTCTGGTGCTCTTTTCCTCCTACCGGCAGATGAATGAGGTGGCTGTTGGCTTGCGAGCCAAGGGACTATCACTGCTGGTGCAGGGGGAAGCCTCCCGTAGCGCCCTGCTCACCCTGCACAAGCAAAAATGCGATGGCGGTCAGGCCAGCATCCTGTTTGGTACCGGCAGCTTCTCGGAGGGGCTGGATCTGCCGGGTCACTACCTTACCAATCTGGTGATCACCAAGCTCCCCTTTGCGGTGCCCAACTCGCCGGTCGAGGAGGCCACCGCCGAGTGGGTGGAGCAGCGAGGAGGCAACCCGTTCCTGCAACTGACAGTGCCGGAGGCATCGCGCAAACTGATACAGGCCTGTGGTCGACTCATCCGCAAAGAGGCCGATCGGGGGCGGGTCACCATCCTTGACCGGCGATTGCTGACCAAACGTTATGGCAAGGGGTTGCTCGATGCCCTCCCGCCGTTCTCTCGGCGGATCGAGTAATCAAACCACTGTATAAACAAAAAAATCAACAGCAGAGCACTCTTTAGCCACCGGAAAGAGCCATTGCCGCAGTAGGCCAAACCTGTAAAAATGAGCCCCTGTTTTCAGTGGGCAATCGCCTGACTGTTCAAGGAGATGAAATGAAACTGACTGTTCTGGTACCGGCGCTGGCTGGTCTGTTGTGGGCCGGTAGCGCCCTGGCTGATGCCCAACTGGAAGTATCCAACCCTTACATCGTGCAGCTGATCGATGGCCAATCCATCAACCCCAAGCTGCTCGACAAAACCAGCACCTTCCCCCTCTCTGCCGGCAAGCACCAGTTGGTCGTCGCCTTTGAAGGCAACTACTCCAGCCGTAACGAAATCAAGCTGGTGACCGCCGAGCCGCTGGTGCTGAACTTCACCGCCGCCGACAATCAGCAACTGGTGCTGGACTATAAAAAGCCCCGTAATGAAGCAGAAGCCAAACAGTTCCTGAAAGATCAGAAAGTGGCGCTGAAAGACAAGGTCACAGGGCAGCAAGTGAGCAGCGAACAATTCGTGATGCCAAAAGTAGAGGGCTTCCAGCTGACCCGTGACTATCAGCAAGAGCTGATCAACATGGGCAAAGCATTCAACCAGCCCAAAACCGTTGCTGTCTCCTCTGCTGCCGTGATGGCAGCCGCCAGCGCACCAGTCGTGGCTGCGCCGAGCAAGGCACAGAGCAATCCGGAAGCCCTGACCCAGCTGCAAAACTGGTACAACAAGGCGGATGCGGAAACCCGCAAAGCCTTCCAGATCTGGGTTATCCAGCAGCAATAAGCCGGGCTGAGATATTGACAGAAAGGGGAGCCAAGCTCCCCTTTTCCATATCCTGTGGCCTCACTCACGACTCGCCTTGATTTACGCGCTTCCTCTTTCTTGTTATGTAGAGAGTGCATATATGGGTTCATCTGCTGATTCCATATATAGAAAGCGCCACCTTGCCAGGGAGAATGGCACCATGTCGTTGCGCATTTTCTATCACCCCCTCTACTCCTCCCTGACGTTACCCGAACGCCATCGCTTTCCGCTGGCCAAGTATCAGGGGCTGTTTGAGCAGTTGCAGGCACGGGGTTACCCCCTTGGCGAAGCACCTGCGGCCACCCGGGAGCAAATCTGCCGCATTCACGATGCTGATTATGTCGCGGCGGCCCTGAGCGGCCAGCTTGAAGATCGCGCCATCCGCAAGATTGGTTTTCCCTGGTCACCCATGCTGATGGAGCGCACCTTGCGCTCGGTGGGTGCCACCATTGCCGCCAGCCGCTATGCAATTGAGCAGGGCTGCGGCTTGCAGATCTCCGGCGGCTATCACCACGCCCATCGGGATCACGGCAGCGGTTTTTGTCTGTTCAACGATCTGGTGATTGCCGCCCAGACCTGCCTCGACGAGGGGGGCTGTGAACAGGTACTCATCGTCGATCTCGATGTGCATCAGGGAGATGGCAGTGCGGCCTTGTGCACCGGGCGGCGCGATATCATCACCCTCTCCCTCCATGGGGAGCACAACTTTCCCCATCACAAAGCCGCTTCTCACCTCGATTTTCCGCTGCCTAGCGGCATGACGGACGATGCCTATCTCACTACACTGCAACAGGCGCTCTCACTGGCACTGCGCCTCTATTCGCCGGATCTCATCCTCTATCAGGCGGGCGTCGATGTGCATCATGCCGACGAACTTGGTTATCTCTCCCTGAGTGATGAAGCGGTTCGCCTGCGCGATGCCATGGTGTTTGACTGTGCACTGCTGCACGGCGTGCCCATCGCTGCAGTGCCCGGTGGCGGCTATCGCCGCGACTGGCAACAGCTGATCCCGCTTCATATGTCGCTGTTTGAGACGGCGCGACAACGTTTTGGCTGATTACATGCCTTTATATGTCGGGCATTTCACCAGATAAAACAGAAGAGGCGACCCCTGGGGTCGCCTCTTCTTGTTTCGTCATCTGGGTCACACAAGCTCGCTCGTTGTCGGGCAAGCTCGGGACGCCTGAGGATAACTATTTCTGACGCTTGCGGGCGTACTTGCGGCGGGCGCGGGCTTGACGTTCCTCTTCCCGCTCGGCCTTCTCTTTGGCTTTTTGCTCGGCTTCTGCGGCGGCTTCGACAATCTCGACGCTCACCATCTCCGGCGTCTCCAGCGAGATGCGGCCAAGCAAACCGGAGCGGAACTCGTTGATCAGGATCTCGGACGCCTTGTGCAAGTCGGCCAGCCCCCCTTTGCGCATAAAGGCCCGCTGGCGGGCGATCATCTCCAGCAGCTCGATCTCGGTTTCGGGCAACTCGTCAATCTGGTAGCGCGCCTTGATCCGCTCCGGATAGGCCTTGATGAAGTAGTCAGCGGCGAACATGGCGATATCGGCATAGTCGAACACCGTGTCCTTGATGGCCGCGGTGATGGCCAGACGATAACCGCAGGAGGGCGGGTTGAGCTTGGGCCAGAGGAAACCCGGGGTATCGGTCAGGATGACGTTGTTATCCAGCTTGATCCGCTGCTGGGACTTGGTCACCCCCGCCTCGTTGCCGGTACGGGCGATGATGCGCCCGGCCAGGGTATTGATCAGGGTGGACTTGCCCACGTTGGGGATCCCCATGATCATCGCCCGCACGCCGCGCAGCTCAAAGTTGCGTTCCGGCAGCATCTCGTGGCAGAGGGTCAGCAGTTGTTTGATCTTCTCCGGCTCTTGTTGTGTCAACGGCAGCGCCTTAATCCCCTTCTCTTTTTCCATGTGCGCCACCCACAGATCGGTGATCGCCGGATCGGCGAGGTCCGCCTTGTTCAGCACCTTGATCACCGGGGTATCACCACGCAGCTCGGGCACCAGCGGGTTTTCGCTGGAGAAGGGGATGCGGGCATCGAGCATCTCGATGATCACATCGACCTGGGGCATGACCTCGGCAATCTCTTTGCGGGCCTTGTGCATGTGACCGGGGAACCAGTTGATGGACATATCCGTTACTCTCTGTGGGGGCTGCGGGCGCGCGCATGGAACAACAGGCGCTCTGCCGCGGGCATCGAACGAAGGGGGCGCATTTTACCTGCTGCAGGCCTCTTTTGACAGGTCATTCTAACCATCACCTCATCAAATCAGCAAACCGCCGAGGCGGAGCAACCTTGCCGGAAGCGACCGGACCAACCGGCTCAATTGATAGATAACACTTTGATATAGTGTAACATTTTCATCACTTTTTCACACAACCGTCACCGATAGTCAGTAAAAGTGTCATCTGCCCCCTCTAGGCTGCGCTCAGGTTTTACAAGGAGCGAACCCCAATGAGAAAAATGGCAGGACTTGCAGTGATGATCGGCGCCGCCCTGGCTGCCGGCTGCAAATCAGACAATGACACGGTGGCGACCAAGCCCGCAACCCAACCCACCAACGTCATCTTCTTCCTCGGTGACGGCATGGGCCTCAACACCCTGACGGCGGCCCGCATCTACGGTATCGGCGAAGAGGGTGATCTCACCATCGATACCCTGCCAGAGACGGCCTTTATCAAGACCTTCTCCCACGATGCCCAGGTCACTGACTCGGCCCCCTCCATGGCGGCCTACATGACCGGGGTCAAGAGCAACAACGGCGTCATCAGCATGGACGGCGACGCCACCTATGAGAGTGACTGCAGCAAGAGCGCCGGCAAGCCGGTGACTACCCTGCTGGAGCTGGCCAAAGCCGATGGCCGCGGTACCGGTGTGGTAACCAGCACCCGGGTAACCCACGCCACCCCGGCGGCTACCTATGCCCATATCTGCAACCGGGATCTGGAAGCGGATATCGCTGCCCAGCTGGTACCGGGCGGCAAAGGCTACAACAGCGCCCTCAAGGAGGGGCTGGATGTGGTGCTCGGTGGCGGCAGCAGTTTCTTCCTGCCCAAAGCCGACAAGGGCAAGCGGGAGGATGGCCGCAACCTCATCAGCGAAATGCAGGCCAAGGGCTACCAGTTTGCCAGCAATCTGGATGAGCTGAACAAGGCCGAGGCGGGCAAGCCACTGCTGGGTCTGTTTGGTTCCAGCCACATGAAATATGACCTGGACCGTCCCGCCAGCGAGCCGTCACTGGCCCAGATGACCCTGGCCGCCATCAAGCAGCTCAAGGGCAAAGAGAAGGGTTACTTCCTGATGGTGGAAGGGGGTCGCATCGACCACGCCCTGCACGACACCAACGCCAAGCGGGCGCTGCAGGACACCATCGCCTTCGACAACGCCATCAAGGCCGCCATCGACGAGGTAAAAAAGAGCGACCCCGAGCTGAAAAACACCCTGATCGTGGTCACCGCCGACCACGACCATACGCTCGTTCTCAACGGCTATGCCAAGCGCACCGGCAAGACCACCGCCGACAACCCCGGCGTACTCGGGCTGGTGAAGAACTACGAGACTGGCGAGCCAAGCAAGGATAGCGAGGGCATGCCCTACACCATCATAGGTTTTGGCAACGGCTACAACCGGGTAGATGGCCCGCGCAGCAGCGTCGCCCCGCTCGACGATGCCACCGTCTCCGCCAATGACTACCACCAGGAAGTGGTGGTCAAGGTGGGCGAGATCGGCAACGAGACCCACGGCGGCACCGATGTCTTCCTCGGCGCCATCGGCAAGGGGGCTGACAGCTTCCATGGCTCACTCGATAACACCGCCGTGTTCGGCAAGATCAAGGCTGCGGCCAAGCTGTAAGGAGCACTTTCATGAGCAAACAGATGAACACATCCATCAAGCACACGCTGGTCTGCGCCGCCCTGTTCAGTGCGCTGGGCGCAACCTCCCAGGCACAAGCCGGTGATGCCAAAAACGTCATTCTCTTTATCGGTGATGGCATGGGCCCCACCGTGCTCACCGCCACCCGCCTGTTCAAGGTGGGGGAAGAGGGCAATCTGGAGATGATGAAACTGCCGCGCAGTGCCCGCATCAAGACCTTCTCCAACGATGCCCAGACCACCGACTCGGCCCCCTCCATGGCGGCCTACACCACCGGGGTCAAGATGAACAACGAGGTGATCGCCATGAGCAGCGACACCAAAGCCGTTGCCCCCGGCAAAGACGTCAATGGCAACAAAACCGTCAACAATTGCAGCAGCGATAACGGCAAGCCGGTGCCCACCATCCTGGAGCTGGCCAAGGCGGCAGGCAAATCGGTCGGGGCCGTCACAACTACCGAGCTGACCCACGCGACCCCGGCGGCTACCTACGCCCACATCTGCCATCGGGATGCCGCTTATGACATCGCCGCACAGGCCGTTCCTGGGGGCGCTGGCTATAACAGTGCCCTCAAGGATGGGGTCGATGTGCTGATGGGCGGTGGTGCCAACCACTGGACCCCCTACAGCGCCAGCAACAAGGGCGGTCGCAATGACAACCGCGACCTGACCGCGGAGATGAAGGCGCAGGGATACAGCTATGTCACCACCCAAAGTGAACTGGACAAGGTCACCAGCGGCAAGGTGCTCGGTCTGTTCAGCAGCAAATCCCACCTCGACTACGAGCTGGATCGGGTCGCCAAAGGGGCTGCCAATACCCAGCCTTCCCTCTCCGAAATGACCGCCAAGGCGATCGACCTGCTGAGCCAGAACAGCCAGGGTTACTTCCTGATGGTAGAGGGTGGCCGTATCGATCACGCCCTGCACGGCACCAATGCCAAGCGCTCGCTCACCGACGCAGTGGCTCTGGATGAGGCGGTCAAGACGGCGCTGGGTAAAGTGGACCTCAACAATACCCTGATCGTGGTCACCGCCGACCATGACCACACCATGACCATTAACGGCTACTCCGCCAAGGGCAATCCGGTGCTGGATCTGGTGAAAAATGGCGACGGCTCGACCCAGAACGACGTGGATGGCAAGCCCTTCACCACCCTGGTGTTCGGTAACGGCCCCAACCGCCCCGATGTGCGTTCCGTCCTCACCAGCGATCAGGTGATGGCTAATGAGTATCTGCAGGAGACCGGCGTCAAACTGACATCGGAAACCCACGGCGGCGGCGATGTGATGCTGTTTGCCGATGGCGCCGGCAGCAACCGCTTCAAGGGCACACTCGATAACACCAAGGTGTTTGGCAAACTGCGGGAGGCGCTCGGCCTGTAAGCAGCAGGGGCCAGGGTGCATCTGAGCAATTGACTCAGCGGCCCGGGCCCCGGCTCTTTCGAGCGACAGATGATGATGCGACTTTTGCTTTCGTTATGGCTGCTTGGCAGCACCTTCGCCTTCCCCCTGCATGCTGACGACACGCCCCCGGATCTCGCCGCCCGGATCAGCTATCACGACCGGAACACCGGCAGCGATGGCATCGCCAGAGAGCGTGTCTGGCAAGAGAAGTGGTTGCGGGTGGGCAATCAGGTGTGGAGCCAGCGGCTCATTCCCCTCCCCCTTGCCCGTGCCTATCACGCCACTCACGACGCCACGCCCGGCCACAAGCACTTTACCCACCAGATGGCGGCCCGCTGGGTCAGTCGCAGTGATGAGGGTGAAATTCAGCTGCGCTATGCCGACAGCTGGCACAACCAGCTGGTTGAGGTGCCGGTGGAAGAGTATGGCCAGGTGGCCTTCAAGCCCGACTGGCCGCGGATCCGCCATCTCGTCAACCCGGCGCTGATCGAGGGAATGACCCCGCTGGATGAGGCCGCTCCAGAGCAGGCCCGCTGGTATGAAAAACGCGAAGGGCAGCAACGAACCCGCATTCTCTGGTCGAGTCAGTGGCAGCTCCCGCTGGTGGTCGAATCGGCCAGTCTCGACGGCTATCGCAGCTACCGGATGGAGGTGACCCTGCGCAAGCTGCCTGCCCAGCTCCCCTGGCAGCAACTCGCTGATTACGAAATGCGCGATCTGCGGGATTTCTTCGACTGAGATCCCAACCTCTCAGCGGGCACAACGACAACGCAGGCAGGAATGTTACACTCTGCATATTCGACTCTGGCTCACGACCTTGATGCGCGCTCTCTGCCTGCCCTTTTTTGCCCTGCTGTTGTTGCTGGTGAACACCAGTGCCCAGGCTATTGTGCTGGTAGCGGCCGAGTTGCCCCCCTATGCCATCCGCTCCCAGCAGGGGGCACCAAGCGGCATGGCCATCGAAATCATGGAAGAGGCCGCCCGACGCCTCAAAGAACCGCTCACTATCGAGTTGATGCCACTGGCTCGGGCTCTTACCCAAGCTATTCACCGCAAGGATGTGCTGCTGATCCCGCCGGTACGTAGCTCCCGACGGGAACACCTCTACTACTGGATCACACCGCTACTGGAGGATGACTTCGTCATCGTTAGCGATCGTCGCTTTCGTCCCGCACCACTGAAAGTAACGGACCTCCCTCCGCTGCAGACCGGCACTCTGCGTTACTCCTTCGGCCAGCATCTACTCAGACAGCGGCTCCAGCTTGAGAGTGACACCGTAGCCACCGAAGAGCTCAATGCCCAGAAGTTGCATCGGGGCCGCATCGATGCCTGGGTCGGCGCATGGAATGCCATTCTCTACAACCAGCAGCTTGCCGGACTCTCAACCGAGCGGCTGATGAGAGGAGAAACCCTGATGCGCACCCAGTTTTATCTGGCTGCCCACAAGGATTTCCCCTTCAAACAGGCGCAGCGCTGGCAAGCCGTGATAGACGAGATGCGCCGTGATGGCTCGCTCACGCGGATCATCCGCCAGTACAATTATCAGGCTCCTGAGTAGTCACTCAATCGCGGTTGCCAAGACTGACCAGAATGGTTATGGTAGGCCTATGAAAATACTCGCTATTTCTTCGCATTTGCTCACACCCTGGTGAGCCCCCGCCTCGCTCCTTCGGCCGCGAGTCGTTTGGGGGCATGGCATTTTCTATCGATTGAACCTGTTGAATCCATTTTTGTAACACCCAGTGTAATGGCCAACCTGCGCCCGCCGGTCTGGGCCTATCCGCTTTTGATAAGGAATATCTTATGAAACAACCTCATCTGGTTATCTCCAGCCTTGATCTGGACCGAATCGAACAACTGCTCGGCAACCACCCGCAGCATCTGGCCCTGCAAGAGGAGCTGGACCGCGCCGAGATCCGTGAACCGGCCGACATGCCGCCGGACGTGGTCACCATGAACAGCAAGGTACGCTTCAAGATGCAGAGCAGCGGCAACGAGTTCTGCCTCACCCTGGTCTACCCGCGCGATGCCAAGGGCGACGAGAGCAACATCTCGGTACTGGCGCCGGTGGGCAGCGCCCTGCTCGGTCTGAAAGTGGGCGACAGCATCGCCTGGCCGGGCCCGGCCGGTCGCACCATCGAGGTCGAAATTCTGGAAGTGGTCTATCAGCCGGAGCGCGCCGGCGAGCTGCACCGCTGAGTCCCCCGGGCTGGTCATCCCCCTGTTGATCAGCCCGCTTGCTCGCCCTTGCCAGCTGATCCCGATCAAGCTTTACACACCTTGCCCCCCGGTTTTTAGCCCCTTTTCCTGCTGCTGCTTGAGCCTGACTCGGGGGGCAGGTATCTTGTTGGCCGCGTCATGGTCATGACGCACCGAATTTCAGGCTGACATCATGATAAAAATTGCCCTCATCGACGATCACCAGATCGTCCGATCCGGTTTTGCCCAACTGCTCAATCTGGAGCCCGACCTGCAGGTGGTCGCCGAATTCGGCTCCGCCAGCGACGCCCTTGCCGGCCTGCCCGGCAGCGGGGCGCGCGTCTGCGTCTGCGACATCTCGATGCCCGACCAATCGGGGCTGGATCTGCTCAAGCAGCTCCCCTCCGGCCTTGCGGTGGTGATGCTCTCGGTGCATGACAGCCCTGCCCTCATCGAGCAGGCGCTGCAGACCGGCGCCAAGGGTTTTCTCTCCAAACGCTGCAGTCCGGACGAGCTGATCGCTGCCGTGCGCACCGCCGCCCTGGGTGGGTGTTATCTGACGCCGGACATCGCCCAGAAACTGGCCAGCAGCAGCCGGGATCCCCTCACCAATCGGGAGCGGGAGATTGCCCAGTTGCTGGCACAGGGGCTGGAGGTGAAGGCCATCGCCGAGCAGCTTGGCCTCTCCCCCAAGACGGTTCACGTCCATCGCGCCAATCTGATGGACAAGCTCAAGGTCAGCAACAACGTCGAGCTGGCCCACCGCATGCTGGATAGCTGGTGATCTCCCGTTTTGCCAGCTATGTCGCCATCGCGCTGGCGGCCTGTTTCATCTTTGCCGCCGGCTGGTTTTGTCTCTGGAGCATCAGCCTGCATCTGGCGGGCGGCCCGGCGCTGGCGGTGCTGCTGTTCCCCTTCGGCCTGCGCCTCGGCTTGCTGCTGCAAAGCCCGGGCCACTACTGGCCGCCGCTGTTGTTGTGCGAAGGGCTGCTGCTCTACTGGCTCAATCTGGAAGTGGGGCTACCCCACTGGCCGTGGCTGGTCGCGGGCAGTCTGCTGACCCTGATACCGCTGCTGATTGCCCGCCGCCAGCAGGTGCGCAACGACTGGCAACAACTGTTGCTGCTGCTCGCCACCGTCACGGCAGCTGCGCTGCTGCAAGCCCTGCTCTGGTATCTGGCGGGGGAAGATGGCCTTTCGGCCCTGCTGCTCAGCCTGACCGGCGGGCTGACGCTGACCTCCACCTGCATGCTGATCTGGCACTACCTCACCCGCGCCACCTGGGTGCCGCTGGGGCCTGCGTTGGTGGATCAGCCGGTGGAGTGGCGTTTTCGCCATCTGGTCTGGTATCTGCTGCTGTTCGTGCTGAGCCTCTGGCTGCAACTGGGGTTGCCCAACTCGCTGGTACGCTTTACCCCGTTTTGTCTGGCCATCCCCATCATCGCCATGGCGTGGCGCTACGGCTGGCAGGGGGCGCTGCTCGCCACCCTGATGAACACCATCGCCCTGCTGGCGAGCCAAGCCTGGCATGACCACCCCCTCGATCTGCTGCTCTCCCTGCTGGCCCAGAGCCTCACCGGCCTGCTGCTGGGTGCCGGGATCCAGCGCCAGCGCGAGCTCAATCAGGCGCTGACCCGCCAGCTTGCCCACAATCGCCAACTCACTGAGCGGCTGCTGGAGACCGAGGAGAGCATCCGCAAGGAGGTGGCGCGCGAGCTGCACGACGACATCGGCCAGACCATCACAGCCATTCGTACCCAGGCAGGGATCGTGCGCCGCCTTGCCCCCGATAATGCCGGGGTGGGCCAGAGCAGCGCCCTGATCGACACACTGTCGCTCGGGATCTATGACGCTGTGCGCGGTCTGCTCGGGCGGCTGCGCCCGCGCCAGCTCGACGACATGACTCTGGAACAGGCGGTACGGGCACTGCTCAGAGAGCTGGAGCTGGAGCGTCACGGCATCGTCACCCGGCTGGTGTGGCAACTGGCAGATGGCGATCTCTCCGATGCCCAGCGGGTCACCCTGTTTCGGGTCTGTCAGGAGGGGCTCAACAACGTGGTCAAACATGCCAACGCCCACTCGGTCACCATTCGCGCCCGGGCCAGCGGCGAGCTGTTGCAACTGGTACTGGAAGATGATGGCCGCGGTCTGCCTGAAAGCCGCCCGCAACAGGGCTATGGCCTGCTCGGCATTCGCGAACGGGTACAGGCCCTCGGAGGCAGTCTGCAACTCTCCTGCATCCACGGCACCCAGCTGACGGTCAACCTGCCCAGTCGCAGACGGGAAGAGAGTCATGGCTAATCACCACCAGAGGGCCTGCCTGTGCTGAGTTTTATGAGAAGCGCGCCGCCCCGGCCCCTTATCCGGGATCAGGGCGAGATCGACGCCACCTATCGCCACTGGCGGCTGCACCTGCTGCTGACCATGTATCTGGGCTACGCGGTCTTCTACTTCACTCGCAAGAGTTTCAACTTCGCCATGCCGGACATGCTGGCGAGCGGCATGCTGGACAAGTCCGACATCGGCATGCTCTGGACCCTGTTCTACATCACCTACGGCTGCTCCAAGTTCTTCTCCGGCATCATCAGTGACCGCGCCAACCCGCGCTACTTTATGGGTGTCGGACTGATGGCCACCGGCGTTATCAATATCCTGTTCGGCCTCTCGTCGGCACTCTGGATGTTTGCCGCCCTCTGGGTCGCCAACGCCTTCTTCCAGGGCTGGGGCTGGCCCCCCTGCTCCAAGCTGCTCACAAGCTGGTATTCGCGTACCGAGCGCGGGGTCTGGTGGTCGGCCTGGAACACCGCCCATAACGTCGGCGGGGCGCTCATTCCCCTTATCGTCAGCACCATCGCCCTGCAACATGGCTGGCGCTACGGCATGATAGTGCCCGGCCTTATCGCCATCCTTGCGGGGTTGTTCCTCTGCTGGCGGCTGCGGGATACCCCGAGCGCCATGGGGCTGCCGACAGTAGGCGAGTGGCGCAAGGACGCCATGGAGCTTGCCCAGCAGACCCAGGATGCGGGGCTCTCCCATCGCCAGATCTTGCGCAAATATGTGCTGGGCAACCCCTATATCTGGTTGCTCGCCTGCTGCTACGTGCTGGTCTATGTGGTGCGCACCGCCATCAACGACTGGGGCAATCTCTACATGACCGAGCAGCGCGGCTTCAATCTGATGAGCGCCAACTCGGCCATCTCCATGTTCGAGGTGGGAGGCTTTATCGGTGCGCTGGTGGCGGGCTGGGGATCGGACAAGCTGTTCAACGGCAACCGTGGCCCGATGAACCTCATCTTTGCGGTGGGGATCCTGCTGGCGGTGGGGTCGCTCTGGCTGATGCCCTTCTTCAGCTATGTGATGCAGGCGGCCTGCTTCTTTACCATCGGCTTTTTCGTGTTTGGCCCCCAGATGCTGATCGGCATGGCGGCGGCGGAGTGCTCCCACAAAAACTCGGCGGGGGCGGCCACCGGCTTTGTCGGCCTCTTTGCCTATATGGGAGCAGCGCTGTCGGGCTATCCGCTGGCCAAGGTGATGGAGATCTGGCACTGGAACGGCTTCTTCGTGGTGATCTCGGTGGCGGCGGGCGTCTCGGCTCTGCTGCTGCTCCCCTTCCTCAAGGCGCAGGCACCGAGAGCCGCTCAAGCGAATGCAGATTAGCGGGTGGCAGCTGACAAGCTATATCCGGCAAACAGAAACAGCCAGGGCGCGGATCACCTCGCCCTGATTTTATTCCTGAACCTATTCCTGCATCAGGCAGCCTGACAGACCCGGTTCTTTCCTTCCCGCTTGGCCCGATAGAGAGCGTCATCCGCACGGCTGAACAGGCTGTCAAAGTGCCACTCCCCCTGCCAGTGAGCAATACCCATGCTGACGGTGATATGGATCCCCTCTACCTCGCTGGCCGCAAGCTGAACCCGCAGTGACTGACAACGGGCGATCGCCTCCTCTGCGGTGGCATGGCGAAACAGCAGCACAAACTCCTCGCCCCCGAAGCGACTGGCCAATACGCCCTCCAGCTCGCGCAGTGCCAACCCGACCCGCTCCAGCACCCGATCCCCCACCTCATGACCATGCCGATCGTTGATCTGCTTGAAGTCATCCAGATCAAGCACCACCAGCGCCCCCTGCTGTGCAGGGCGTCCCCGGGCCAGACGCTCCATAAAACCACGGCGATTGAGTAACCCGGTCAGCGGGTCATGACTGGCCTGATAGCGCAGCTCCAGCGCCCGGTGCTGGTTGCAGAGCAGCAGCACCCCGAAGGTGAGCATGGAGCTACCCACCAGCATGGAGACATAGGGCAACACGTTGAACAGCTGACGCTGGAACGGGCTTTCGATCACCTCGCCCCACACGGTAAACATCCGCATCAGGGTCATGGCGATCAGCACCAGATTGAGGCCAATCAGCACCCAGACCGCCACCTGATAATCGGGTCGACCGTGACGCCAGAGCTGCCAGATGATGAGCGAACTGAGCATGAGGAAGGTGGCGCTGCTGATCATCACCCGCACCGCAATCCGGCCATCGATGGCGACCGACCAGGTCATGACGGCGGCAAACAGCAGGATGAATCCCCAGCAGACAGGCCAGCCCGGCGATTGACGGAAGAAACAGCGTTGGGCGACCAGCAATAACGACACATGAAAAATCAGGAAGACATTGCCCACCCAGGAGCCATAGGGGGTGGGTGTCAGCAGCAGACTGGCAAATCCCGCCTGACCCAGCATGGCAAACAGACTGGACCACCACCAGACCCCGACGCCGGGAATATCGTTGTGGGTAACGCGGATGATGGTGAGAGTGAGGAAACCGAGACAATAGCCACACAAGGCCATGATCATCAAGGTAAAAATATCCAGCTTAAGCAGTAGTGAGGCGTCCATACCAAAGCCATGCAGAGAGGGTAACTGAGTATATGAGAAGCGTTTGCCAAGACCCAGTGCGACTTGATGGTTTTCACAATAAAGCCCGTTCGTTTGCTGACAAACAGAGCAATGCGTGTGATATCCCACCAATACGTATCCGCATTAGCCCCATAAAAAGCCTCTTACGGAGCCCAGCAACTCAATAAGAGCCGCAAGCGACACCCAGGCTTTGTAACAAAATGTCTTGGGGATAATTTGGGCTTGAACCCACCCCATTAGATAGATATGTTGTTTTCGTGTGATTTTATGAATGAAGCCATGAGCAATAAATGTCTCTAACCTGTTGAGTCTTCTGACACAATCTGTTTTTGGTACATTTTTCACTCAACCACTATTCATAGCATCTCATATGGGGCTTTTGTCCCGCTCAAGACATTCATCCTGTCTTGCCTGTTGCCGGATGCAGCAGTCTCTTGTGCCACGGAGTCGCACGGGATCAGGTTCAAGGCCGAACACACCACCGACAGAGACGTCACTTATGATCAAAAAACTGATTCTTTCTACCCTGCTGTTTTGCGGGATCGCCACGGCGGCCCCGACCCCAGCCCCTACCTCCACCCTGGATGCCGTGCTCGAACGCGGCGTGCTGCGAGTCGGCTTTGATGCCGGCTATCAACCCTTCGAGATGACCAACAAGCAGGGCCAATACATCGGCTTTGATGTGGATCTCGCCAAGATGGTCGCCAAAGAGATGGGCGTGAAGGTCGAGTTCGTCAACACCGCCTGGGATGGCATCATTCCGGCACTCCTGACCAACAAGTTCGACGTCATCATGGGCGGCATGACCGTCACTCCCCAGCGCAACCTGCGGGTCAACTTTGCCGATCCCTACATCGTGGTCGGCCAGACCATAGTCCTGCGTAAAGAGAAGGCGGGCGAAATCAAATCCTTCACCGACCTCAACGACCCGAAATACAAGATCGCGGTCAAGCTCGGCACCACCGGCGAGCAGGCAGTCAAGCGCCTGATCCCCAAAGCCACCCTGCTGCAGTTTGAAACCCAGGATGACGCCAAGCTGGAGGTGATCAACGGCAAGGTCGATGCGTTCGTCTATGACCTGCCCTACAACGCTATTTTCGCCTCCCAGAATCAGGGCGCCGTGGTGCACCTCGACAAGCCGTTCACCTTCGAGCCGCTGGCCTGGGCCATCCGCAAAGGGGATCAGGACACCCTCAACTGGTTCAACAACTACCTTCGCCAGATCAAGGGCGATGGCAGCTACGACCGTCTCTACAAGAAGTGGTTCGAATCCAACGCCTGGCTGAATCAGCTCAAATAACCTCTTGGGGGCGGCACATGCCGCCCCTGCACCACGCAGCTCCCCACACAATAACGAGAAGAGGTTGTGACTGTGCACACACCCAAACCGACAAGACAGATGGAAAAACAGCCCAATCAGCTACTCTGGCATGGGGTTTTCCTGCTGATGCTGCTGGTTGCCGTATTCGGCATCTACAAGGCTGTCCAGTCTGTGGATTACACCTGGCGCTGGGAACGCATTCCCCAATACATCGCTTATCAGGCGGAGCAGAAGAATCTCGCCGAATTTGACGGCACCGTGATTGCAGGTACAAGCGAGGCCGAGAAGGGCAAGCTGTTCCTGCAAGACGATCTCGACCCCAACGTGCGGCAAGCCATCGCCAGTACCGGCGTACAAGTCGCCGAAGGGGATACCGTTTTTCGTGGCGATACCCTCGACACCCAACTGAGCTGGACCGCAGGCCCCATCGCCTGGGGCGTCTGGGTCACCGTCAAGCTCTCGCTGGTGGCAGGCATCTTCGCCATCCTGCTCGGTACCCTGGCCGGGCTGGCGCGCCTCTCCCCCAATCCCGCCCTGCGCAATCTGGCGGTCACCTACGTTGAGCTCATCCGCGGCACGCCGCTGCTGGTACAGATCTTCATCGTCTACTTCTTTATCGGCACCGTGCTGAACCTCGACCGCTTCACCGCCGGGGTCGCCGCGCTGGCGGTCTTTACCGGCGCCTATGTGGCGGAGATCGTCCGCGCCGGTATCAGCTCCATCCACAAGGGGCAGATGGAGGCGGGCCGCAGCCTGGGAATGACCTCGGCCCAGACCATGCGCTATGTCATTCTGCCGCAGGCGTTCAAGCGGGTACTGCCACCGCTGGCAGGCCAATTCATCAACCTGATCAAGGACTCCTCGCTGGTCTCGGTCATCTCCATCACCGATCTGACCAAGGCGGGACGCGAGGTGGTGAGCTCCACCTTCAGTCCGTTCGAGGTGTGGTTTACCGTCGCCTTGCTCTATCTGGTGCTCACCGGCACCCTCTCTTTTCTGGTACGCCGTCTCGAGGTGAAATATGCGAAAAGCAACTGATCCCATCATCAAAGCGACCGGCGTAGAGAAGTTCTACGGTAGCGAAGTGCACGCCCTGAAAAATGTCAGCACCGAGGTGGCCGAAGGGGAAGTGGTGGTGATCGTCGGCCCCAGCGGCTCGGGCAAATCGACCTTCCTGCGCACCCTCAACCAGCTGGAGACCATCAACGACGGCAATATCGTGGTGGACGGCATCTGCCTGACAGAGCCGGGCGATGTCAACAAGCTGCGGGAAGAGGTGGGCATGGTGTTCCAGTCCTTCAACCTCTTCCCCCACCTGACGGTGCTGGATAACATCTGCCTCGCTCCGCAGAAGGTGCGTGGCCTGTCGCGCCGTGAGGCCGAAGACAGAGCCAAGGCGCTGCTGCTGAAAGTGGGGCTGTCGGTGAAAGCGGCCAGCTATCCCTCCCAACTCTCCGGCGGTCAGCAACAGCGGGTGGCCATCGCCCGGGCACTCGCCATGCAGCCACGCATTATGCTGTTTGACGAACCCACCAGTGCGCTCGACCCCGAAATGGTGGGGGAAGTGCTGGATGTGATGAAGGGGCTGGCCCGCGAAGGAATGACCATGGTGGTGGTGACCCACGAGATGGGCTTTGCCCGCGAGGTAGCGGATCGGGTGCTCTTTATGGAGAGTGGCGAACTGCTGGTAGATGAAAAACCGGCCGATTTCTTCGACAATCCCCCCTCCCCGCGTCTACGCCAGTTCCTCAGTCAGGTGCTGTAGCCAACACGCTCTGCTGGATAAACGAAGAGGGACCGCAAGGTCCCTCTTCTTGTGCGTCACGCTGAGCAGGCTTAACCCAGCTGAACCCGAGTGCCCCTCTCATCGGCTCAGCGCGGGGACTTTCCCAAATAGCGCTCCACGATCACTTTCACCCCGTCACGTTTTTTGAGCTGATAGAGCTCCTTGTCAAACTGGTCGATAAAGGCCTGTTTGTAGGGGTACTCCCCCTTGCGGCTGTAGCCGAGAAACCCCTGCTCCTTGCTGAGCACCGGCCCCTGTTTGAGCAAGGACATATCGGCCACCGCCAGCTGATCGGCCTTTATCATGTTGAGCAACTCATAGAGCAGGGAGAGGCGATCATTGATGGTGCAATCGACCCGGCCGCGGACAATCTTGAGCAAGTTCTCCCGATTGCTTTTCACCTCCTCCACGTCGATCTGCTTCTCTTTTACCGCCTGCCAAAAGGCATCACCGCCGACGGCAAAACCGGCGTTCATGCCAAAGCGTAAACCATGATAGTCGAGCGGAAACCTGGCCTGCGGAGTATTGGCCGCCACACTGGCGCCGCACATCACCACCAGCTCTTCATCCAGCATCGGCTGGGAGTAGGGCCACATCCAGGGGCGACTGTCGGGCTGGTAGTAAGGCGGAAAGATGGCGAAGGCGCTGCCCTGCTCCACCATGCTCAGACCGCGCCGCCACGGCATCGGCTTGAGCACCACCTCATAGTCAGGCATGGCAGAGGTCACCTCGCGGATAATATCGGCATAGATCCCCCTGACCTCCTCCCCCTCCTGCCAGGAGTAGGGGGGATAGTTGGCATCGGCCAAAATTTCAACACGGGTTTTGGCCTGGGCCATCATGCACAACCCCAGCAACAAGCAACACCAGACGCGCATAAGCCAGCACCTCCTGAAAAAGCCTGCATCAAGCATAGCCATCCGCCGCACCTTCCTCTGCTGCCGCGCCATATTTCATGCCATCTCTTCGTTGGCAGAAAAATGTTAATGAAATATTAAAGCCATCCTTTATGCTGGAGAGCAATTGCTCTGAATGGATGGCCGCATATGGATGTGCAACTGCTTCTGCTCTACCTCTCCCCGGTTTTTCTGGCCTTTATCGGCTGGGAGATGCTCTACCTGCGCAAACATGGCGCGGCCTTTCCCACCGCCACCTACCAGTGGCGGGATCTGTTCGCCAACGCCGCCCTGGCCCTGATGCACCAAGGGGGAGATGCGCTGGCGGCCATCGCCATTGCTTATCTGTATGACACCCTCTGGGGCTGGCGACTGTTCGACATCGAGATCACCTTCTGGAGCGTATTGCTGCTGTTCCTGTTGCAGGATCTCTGCTACTGGCTGTTCCACTTCACCAGCCACCATGTGCGCTGGCTGTGGGCTTCCCACGTGGTACATCACAGCTCGGAGCGGCTCAATCTCTCCACCGCCTTTCGCCAGAGCCTGATGTATCCCATCTCCGGCATGTGGCTGTTCTGGATCCCGATGATTGTCATCGGCTTCCCGCCTGAGGCGGTGGTCGCCACCGTGCTGCTGAGTCTGGGCTTCCAGTTCTTCGTCCACACCCAGGTGGTGGGCAAACTCGGCTGGCTTGAGTGGGTCTTCAACACCCCCTCCCACCACAGGGTGCACCACGCCAGCAACGCCAAGTACATAGACCGCAACTTTGCCGGGGTGTTGATCATCTGGGATCGGCTGTTTGGCACCTTTGTCGAAGAAGATCCGGCCGAGCCGTGTCGCTTTGGCATCACCAAGCCGATCCACAGCTTCAATCCCCTCACCCTCACCTTCCACGAGTGGCGCGACATGCTGCACGACGCCCGTGGCCTACCCTGGCGACAAAAGCTCGCAGTGCTGTTTGGCAAACCGGCTGGGCCTGCCAGCCGCTAAGCCTTCTCCCCGGGTCACAACTCCCGGATAGCAAGCCCCTGATAACCAGTCCCTAATAACAAGAGAGCGCCACGGCGGCGCTCTCTTTTATGATCAGTCACATCTTCGATGTCAGAGATGGGCGAACGACCAGACGGCGGGGATCAGGCTCAGCAAGGTCACTCCGGCCAACAGCCGCTCGCGACCACTCAGGCAAAGATCTGCGCCCAGCTGACGACGGCTGTAGAGAAACAGCAGCAGACCCGGCCCGTAGAGCAACAACGACAGCAGCAGATACTCCACCCCGGCGGCATAGAGTAGCCAGAAGCCGTAACCGCTCGACATCAGTGCCACCGCCCGCATCAGACCGCGGCCCTGACCACCCTCACCCTTCTTGCTGAACGAGAGCTTGAGCAAGAACAGGCCGATCAGCAGGTAAGGCACCAAAATCATCGAGGTAGATATAAGCAGCAGACTGGTGTAGCCCTTGCCGAGCAGCCATACCAGCAGCAGGCAAGTCTGCACCGTCAAGCTGGTGAGCCAGAGCGATGCTATAGGCGTCCCGTTGGGGTTCTGGCGCCGGAAGATGGCGGGAAACGCACCGTGTCGAGCCGCGCTGAACGGAACCTCCGCGGAGAAGAGGGTCCAGCTCACGTAGGAGGCAAGCACCGAGACGATCAGGCCGACGCTGATGAGCAGCTTGCCCCATGAGCCGGTCATCTTGGCCATCAGCCCTGCCATGGAGGGGTTGGGCAGCGCCGCCAGCTCGGGTCGGCTCAATATTCCGAGCGCCAGCACCGAGATAAGCACATAGAGCAGCAACGCCAATACCACGCCAAGCACAGTGGCCGTGCCCACATCTCGCCGGTTTCTGGCGCGGGCCGACAGCACCGCTGCCCCCTCGATACCGGTGAAGACCCAGAGAGTGATCAGCATGGTGTTGCGCACCTGCTCGGAGACCGGCACCGCCAGGGTGCTGCCCTGCTGATCCGCCGCGAAGGTGACCGGATCGAACCAGTAGCAGGCGAACAGGATAAACAGCAGCAGCGGCAGGCTCTTGGCCAGGGTCGCCACCAGATTGAACAGCGCCGCCTGCTGCACGCCGCGGGCCACCAGCAGGTGCACCGCCCAGAGGATGCAGGACTCGCCGACAAACGCTGCCAGCGTGTTGCCCTCACCAAACCAGACCTGCTCCGGCGTATCGACGAAGCTGCCCAGCGCCGCAAAGGCAATGACCAGATAACCCACCACGCCGATGGTGGCGCAGAGCCAGTACCCCCAGGCGGAGAAGAAGCCCACCAGATCGCCAAAACCGGCGCGGGCGTAGCTGTAGATGCCGCCGTCGAGATCCGGTCTGAGTCGCGACAGATAGAGAAAACTCATGGCGAGCGCCAGGATGCCCACACCCGTCACGCCCCAGCCGATCAGCACGGCGCGCGCCCCCGCCACCTCGGCCATGTTCTGGGGCAGGCTGAAAATCCCCGCCCCCACCATGGAGCTGAATACCAGCGCGGTGAGGGACCAGAGCCCGATCTTGCTCTCTTTCATGGAAGCTCCTTAGCGCAACCGGCTGCTCAGCGCCTGAATATGCTCGGGGCCGATACCGCAGCAACCGCCGATCAAGTTCGCCCCGGCCCCGCGCCAGCGCTCGGCCCAGCCGAGATAATCCAGCGGCCCCAGATCGGCGCGGATCTCGTCCAGTCCGTCGTTGGCGGTGGCCTCTTTGGGCTGCGGCGGGAAGGCGTTGGCATAGGCACCGAGGCGAATGTCAGCGCGGCCCAGCGCCTGCAATCGGGCGCTGGCCACCTCGAGCGCCCCCTCAATCACCTCGGGCTGACAGCAGTTGAACAGGATGGCATCGGCTCCGGCCGCCACCAGCGCGCTAACCGCATCAGCCACCTGTTCGCCGGAGCGCAGTCGCGGCTCGTTGCCCGGCGCCTCATCTTCCAGTGTGAAGGAGACCCAGAACGGCTTGCCGTCATCAGGCAGCAGCGCTTTCAGGGCCAGTGGCTCGGCAATCAGGCTCATGGTCTCGGCCAGCCAGATATCCACATAAGGGGATAGCGCCCGGATAAGCGGCGTGGCCAGCTCGTTCACCCTGTCCGCCTTGAACAGGTCGGCACGGTAGGAGCCAAAGAGCGGTGGCAGAGAACCCGCCACCTGCACGGCCCCCTTCTGCTCGTCAGCCACTTCGCGGGCCAGCTGACCAGCCAGCGCAGCCAACCCCTCCCCGTCGGCAAAGAAACGCTCATCGCCGATATGAAACGGCACCAGCGCATAGCTGTTGGTGGTGATGACCCTGGCCCCGCTCGCCACATAGGCCTGATGCACGTCACGCACCGTCTCTGGCGCCTCCATCAAGGCCAGCGCCGACCACTCGGGTTGACGAAACGGTGCCCCCCGCCGTGCCAACTCGCGCCCCATGCCCCCATCCAGCACCCACAATTCCCTGGTTTCCATCTGTCGTGTCTCTTTGTTATGTGCGTTGTTTATTTGCGTATTTATCTGTTTGTTTTGTTGATCTGCGGTTTCACGCTGAATCGCTGCAGATCGTCCTGCTTCATCCTGGGAAGCCCTTCCATTATGCAGCCATAAAAACATATAGATGTTTAGATGGCCAAAGCAAGATAAAGCAAAGTGCCACGGGCGGCAATCAGTATCAGCAGAAATCAGCGTGCAAACGGCGAGGCAAACGCAGAAATGCAAGAGGCCACCCGAAGGTGGCCTCATCACAATCTTGATCCGCTGGCGACTTAACGCCCGGCCAGCACTCGCTTAATCTGTTTGACCCAGTCGGAGACCCGGCCCTGCTGCGGCAAACCGCGCCAGATCTGCTCCCATTGAGCAGGGCTGAGCGGACGACCGAGGCGACGCTGTACGCCTGCATATAGGTAGTCATGGGCCGTGGTGGCCGCATGCTCGGAGGTGAGGAATTTGGAGACCGGATCGGTCAACCGCACATCCCGCATGCCGAGCAGCGGATAGTCGTTGTGCACCGCCGCCAGCATGGTCTCGCGCATGGCAGACTCGATATAGCCACGGGCAAACAGGGCGGTCACCGACTCCAGCGATCCCTGATCCGGGCCGTGATACTGCTCGTCAAAGACCGGGCTCGGCTCGGCCATGCCACTTTGTACCACCGCATCGGGATCCGGCTGCGGGACGACCACGGCAGGCTTGGGGGTTACCGGCTTGGCTGCCACAGTGGCTTTGCGCGGCGCACTCTGACTACAGGCACCCAGTGCCAGGGCGAGCGCGACACAGGCCAGCGCACGGGAATGAGACTGCATCTTCATGACTCTTATGTCGCTCCTTTTACGATTCCTGAGCTGGCTTCTCGGCCACAGCCGGTTCGACCCGGGTAACCAGCAGCTGATCAATCTTGTAACTGTCGATATCGACCACTTCGAACTTGTAACCGGCGTATTTGACCGAGTCAGTACGCTTGGGGATCTTGCGCAGCATGTACATGATAAAGCCGGCGATGGTCTCGTAGTTCTGGTTCTCGGGGAACTCTTCGATATCGAAGGCGCGCATCACGTCGGAGATGGGGGTGACCCCGTCCACCAGCCAGGAGTTCTCGTCGCGCTGGACGATCTGCTCTTCCACCACGTGGGTCGCCCACTCGCCCATGACGGTGCTCATCAGGTCGTTCATGGTGACGATCCCCACCACCAGCGCGTACTCGTTCATCACCACGGCAAAGTCGCCACGATGATTCTTGAAGTACTCCATCGCCTCATAGAGGTTCAGGGTATCGGGGATGATGATGACGTTCTGCACCAGGTTGCCACCGATCAGGTCGATGCTCTGGCCGCCGATAACGCGGATCAGCAGCTCTTTGGCATCGACAAAGCCCTTGATGCTGTCGAGGTTGTGGTCACAGACCAGAAACTTGTTGTGGGGATGTTCGGCGATCTTGGCCTTGATGCTCTCTTCACTCTCTTGCAGGGTGAAGTAGATGAGGCTCTCGCGGGCCGTCATGGCAGAGGTGACACCAAGGGACTGCAACTCGAACACGTTCTCGATGAGCTGATGCTCCTCGCGCTGGATAACCCCCGCCTCGGCACCGGCATCCATCACCGCATAGATATCGTCGGAGGTGATCTCGTCGTTACGCACCGTGGAGACGCGCATCAGACGGAACAGGGAGTTCGCCAATCCGTTGAAGACCCACACCAGTGGCATCAACACGGTGACGAAGAAGAGCATGGGACGCACCACCACCACGGCAATCTGCTCGGGCATGGTCATGGCCAGACGCTTGGGCATCAGATCAGCGATCAGGATAAACATGCCGGTGACGAACACGAAGGAGGCACCGGAGCTGATCTCGCCAAGCCAGGGCCCTTGGTAGAACTGGGAGACAATCCCCTTGATGGCGGGGTTGAGGGCAGACTCACCCAGGATACCGCCCAGAATGGCGACGGTATTGAGGCCAATCTGCACCACGGTGAAAAAGTTGCCCGGCTGGGCCTGCAGGGCCAGCACCTTTTCGGCCTGGCGATTACCTTCATCCGCCATCACCTGCAATTTGATTTTGCGAGACGCGGCGAGAGAGATCTCGGAGAGGGAGAAGAACACACTGCCGCCAACCAGCAGCATTAAAAAGAACAAACTATCGGCAAAACTCATGATTAACCTATTGCTACACCCGCCTTAGCACAAGACGGCAAACTGGGCCCGGGAGACCGGACCGTGAGCCCATCCGGGACTCACACAGGGGGAGTATTCTATCAGAAAACAGCCAGTTGGGGGCTTTATCTTACTCCGACCAGTTATGCAACAAAAAAGGCGCTTCACGCGCCTTTTTATTCACTTCCGGTTAGCCCTTGCCCAGCAGGGTGCCCAGATCGTCCGCCTTGGTGTGGCGCACATCCTTGCCTTTCACGTAGTAGACGATGTACTCGCAGATGTGCTGGCAGCGATCGCCGACCCGCTCGATGGCTCGCGCCGCCCACAGGACGTTGAGAACCTGGGGGATAGTGCGGGGATCTTCCATCATGTAGGTCATCAGCTCGCGGATGATGGACTCGTACTCGCGGTCTACCTTGTCATCTTCCTTGTAGACCGCCAACGCCGCATCCAGATCCATGCGGGCGAAAGCGTCGAGCACATCGTGCAGCATCTTGATGGTGCGACGGCCCATGTTCTCCAGCGACACCAGCGGCGGCTGCGGCTTGTTGGCGTTGTCGGTCAGCATGCGTGCGATCTTGTCGGCCACGTCGCCAATACGCTCCAGATCAGTGATGGTCTTGATGATGGCCATCACCAGTCGCAGGTCGGAGGCAGTCGGCTGACGCTTGGCGATGATGCGGGTGCACTCCTCGTCGATCGCCACTTCCATCGCGTTGACCTTGTGGTCGTTGGCCACGATCTTGCGCGCCGCATCGAGATCCTGATCGTGGATCGCCGCAATGGCGTCGGTGAGCTGCTGCTCCACCAGACCGCCCATCACCAGCACCTGGTTGCGCACGCTCTCTAGCTCGGCATTAAACTGACCGGAGATGTGTTTATTGAGGTTCATATTGTCCATACAAATAATCCTTGATTGCTCCGATTATGCCTTAGCCGTTGAACTGACCGGTAATCTGTTTATTGCTGCTCATCATGTTCATATCCATAACCCTGGCTCAACCACGCCTTAGCCATAGCGACCAGTGATGTAATCCTCGGTCTTCTTCTTGGCCGGTGTAGTGAAGATGGTGTTGGTATCCGAGTACTCGATAAGCTCGCCCATATACATGAAGGCGGTCTGATCCGACACCCGCGCAGCCTGTTGCATGTTGTGGGTCACAATCACCACGGTGAACTGGCTCTTGAGCTCGTTGATCAACTCCTCGATGGTGAGGGTGGAGATGGGGTCGAGCGCCGATGTCGGTTCATCGAGCAGCAACACTTCCGGCTCGATGGCGATGGCGCGGGCGATCACCAGACGCTGCTGCTGACCCCCGGAGAGACCGAAAGCGTTGTCGTGCAGACGATCCTTCACTTCGTCCCACAGGGCCGCACCGCGCAGGGAGCGCTCGGCGGCCTCATCCAGAGTGCGGCGATCGTTGATCCCCTGCAGGCGCAGACCATAGACCACGTTCTCGTAAATAGACTTGGGGAACGGGTTCGGGCGCTGGAACACCATGCCCACCTGACGGCGCAGGGCGGAGACATCCACGCTCTTGTCATAGATGTTGTGGCCGTGCAGCAGGATCTCCCCGTCGATGCGGCAGATCTCCACCAGATCGTTCATCCGGTTGATGCAGCGCAGCAGGGTCGATTTGCCACAGCCTGACGGGCCGATAAAGGCGGTCACCTGCCCTTTGGGGATCTTCATGTTGACGTTGAACAACGCCTGCTTGCTGCCGTAGTACAGGTTGAGATCCTTCACCTCCAGCGCGGTCTGCTCCGGGCTCAGGTTAAGCAGGTCCAGCGCGGTGTGCTGGGTAGACGTGGTCGTTACGTTGATCATCTGTTACCTCAAAATCTGTCGGTGGCGGCGGGCAATCTCATCGCCCGCGGCCGGAACGCTTGGCTGGCAGGGAACCCTGTCCCCTGCCCGTCTCTGTGGTGGCTGGCCTATCAATGTTCCAGCGACCGGAATTTCTCGCGCAAGTGGTTACGAATACCGATAGCGGTCAGGTTCAGACCCACGATCACCGTCACCAGCAGGAAGGAGGTGGCATAGACCAGCGGGCGGGCCGCCTCGACGTTGGGGCTCTGGAAGCCGACGTCATAGATGTGGAAGCCCAGGTGCATGAACTTGCGCTCCACATGCAGATACGGGAAGTTGCCATCCATCGGCAGGGTCGGTGCCAGTTTCACCACCCCCACCAGCATCAGTGGCGCCACTTCACCGGCTGCACGGGCAATAGCCAGAATAAGGCCGGTCATGATGGCCGGGCTCGCCATCGGCAGCACGATGCGCCACAGGGTCTCGGCCTGGGTGGCGCCCAGTGCCAACGAGCCCTGACGGATGGTGCTCGGGATCCGCGCCAGCCCCTCTTCGGTGGAGACGATCACCACCGGCAGGGTCAGGATGGCCAGGGTCAGCGCCGACCAGATCACGCCAGGTGAACCAAAGGTCGGGCTCGGCAGCGCTTCCGGGTAGAACAGCTGATCCAGCGAGCCACCGAGCGTGTAGACGAAGAAGCCCAGACCAAACACGCCGTAGACGATGGAGGGCACGCCCGCCAGATTGATCACCGCGATGCGGATGATCTTGGTCAGGCTGTTCTTGCCTGCGTACTCGTGCAGGTAGACCGCCGCCACCACGCCGAGCGGGGTCACGATGATCGCCATCAGGAACACCATGAAGACGGTGCCGAAGATGGCCGGGAAGACGCCGCCCTCGGTGTTCGCCTCACGGGGATCGTCGGATACAAACTTGCCGATCTGGTGGAACCAGTGACCCACCTTGGCCAGCAGGCTCATGTCGTTGGGCCATACCACATCCAGTACCCTGGACATGGGCATGGTCACCAGCTCGCCACGCATATCCTTGACGGTGATGCTGTCCCGGTCAGCCTGACTGCGCAGTGAGAAGAGCTCTTTTTCCAGCACCTGATAACGATCGTTAAGGGCCTGACGTTCACGCTCCAGCTGAGCTTTCAGCTGATCGGTCAGCTTCTCTTCCAGCTCGGCCTTGCGCTCTTTCAGGCGCAGCCGCTCCAGCTGATAGTTGATGCTGCCGATGTCCCCTTTTTGCAGATCGTTGGCCTGTTCGGAGAGGGCATTGGCTCTCGCCAGCACCCGCTGCAGGGCAGGATGCAGATCCGAAGTCAGCTCGCGGCCATCCTCTTTTACCCCGACGATATAACCGTAGAAGTTACCGTTGGTGGCACGCTCAACCATGGCCAGCTCGGCTGGCTGGCTCTGGGACTTGATGTCCGTCTCCAATACCCAGCGAAAATCGAGGTCGACGAACTCACGGTTGCCGGTCTTGACCAGATAGCGGGTCAGCAGCTCGCGCTCTTCCCCCTCCAGCGGCAGACCTGCGGCGCGCAGTCGCTCCACCGGCACCAGCTCGCGATCGTTGATCTCGCCGATCAGCACGCTCTTGTTGCCGCTGGCGTCCTCCAGCTGCCACTCATAGATGGGGTGCGGCCAGAAGTAGACCAGACCACGCCATCCGATCAGCAGCAGCAGACCCAGTACCGCCACCAGACTCAGGCTGACGGCTCCGCCGGTCATCCAGATCCAGGGGGCCCCTGATTTAAACCACTTACCCATTGTCGATTCCTTGTCCATTACAGAGCCGCCCCTTACATCGAGCTGTATTTTTCACGCAACCGCTGACGGACAAACTCGGCCAGGGTGTTGAACAAAAAGGTGAACACAAACAGGACGAAGGCCGCGAGGAACAGTACCCGATAGTGGGAACTGCCCACTTCCGATTCCGGCATCTCCACCGCGATGTTGGCGGCGAGGGTGCGCAGCCCCTGGAACATGGAGAAGTCCATGATGGGGGTGTTGCCGGTAGCCATCAGCACGATCATGGTCTCGCCCACGGCGCGGCCGAGGCCCATCATCACCGCAGAGAAGATGCCCGGGCTCGCGGTGAGGATCACCACCCGGCTCAGGGTCTGCCACGGGGTGGCCCCCAGCGCCAGCGAGCCTTGGGTCAGGTGCTTGGGCACCGAGAAGACCGCATCTTCAGCGATGGAGAAGATGGTGGGGATGACCGCAAAGCCCATGGCGATACCGACCACCAGCGAGTTGCGCTGGTCAAACTTGATGCCCATTTCGTGAGTCAGCCAGATGCGCGAATCGCCGTGCATAAAAGCATTCTCGATGAGCGGGCTCAGGGCGAAGGCCCCCCAGCCAATCAGCAGCAGCACCGGGATCAGCAGGATGGCGTGCCACCCATCCGGCAGCAAGGACTTGCCGCGCTCCGGCAGATAGTTCCAGAGCAGTGCAGTCAGCAGCATCCCCATCGGCAGCAATACCAGTAGCAGGATCACCCCGGGCAGCGCCCCCTCGATGATCGGCGCCAACCACAGACCCGCCAGGAAGCCCAGGATAACGGTCGGCAGCGCCGCCATGATCTCGACCGTCGGCTTGACGTATTTGCGCAGCCCCGCCGACATGAAGTAGGCGGTATAGATGGCACCGGCCACGCCGAGCGGCACAGCAAACACCATGGCGTAGAAAGAGGCTTTCAGCGTACCGAATACCAGCGGCACCAAACTCAGCTTGGCTTCAAAGTCGTTGCTGGCGGAGGTGGATTGCCACACATACTGGGGCTCCGGATACCCTTCGTACCACACCTGTTGCCAGAGGGCAGACCAGGTCACTTCGGGGTGCTCGTTCTCCACCGAGAAGAGCTTGAAGGTATTCCCTTGCTGCATCAGCAACAGGTTGTGACGGGGGGAGATGGCCAGAGCAGAGAGTTCGCCCCCTTCCACCGTCTCGGTCAGCAGCTTGGTCTCGCCGGTGGCGTGGAAGAAGCTGATGATGCCGTCCTTGTCGGCACTGATGAAGCCTTTGCGAAAGTGCTCGGGAGTCAGCAGATCTACCGCGCCATCGCCCTTGAAGTCACGAATTTGGGTGAACTGGCGTTTGCCATCCTTCGCCACTTCGAACCACTGGGAAATCACGCCGTTGTCATTACCCACCAGCAGTGAAGAGGCGCCGGAGAGCAGCTGAACCCGGGTCACATTGGCGTTGGGGGCATTGATCTCCAACACGTTGCGCAGGGAGATTTCGCTCAGGTTATGAATGTCATAGACGGAGAGGCGATTGCCCTCGCGCACGAACAGGATCCGCAGATTGGGGGTAAGCAACATCTGATCCACATGGCGCGGCAGGGAGGGAATCGTATAGTTTTCACTGCTCCACTCAATCTCCCCGGAGATGAAGTTCTCCTCACCGCTCATCACCGTCATCACACCACGACCATCTTCGGTCACGGCGGCGGTCGCCATCTTGTCCTTGGTGGCTTCGAACACCATCAGTTGCAGTGCCTTCCCTTGCGGGTCGATCACCACAGGCTCTTCGCCGAAGGGATATTGCAGGCTGGGTTCAATCACCCGCACATCGTTGGGATAGGAGACCTTGAACGCTGGCTGGACGACCTGCGCCTTACCATCGGCAAAGCCGTAGGCGATCAGCCGCTGACCAGGAGCAGGGGTCGCTACCGTGGTGATGTCACCAGCAACCTGGGCCTGACCCAGTGACTGGCCGACCTTGATCTTGTCATCTCCCTGCACCGCAAAGAAGTTGACCTGCCCTTTATCGCTGAAGCGATAGCCGATCTCGTTCTGCTCTTCCACGCCGAGCCAGGCGGTCTTCCCTGCGGCAGGCAGGGTAAACGAGGCGGTCTGCTCCATGGAGGCGCCATTGAAGATGGGTTTCACCACATAGAGCAGATAAAAGAAGATAAGCAGCAGCGCCACCAGTACCAGAGCTCCGCCTGTGGTGACGCCATATTTGGCCAATTTATCCTTGATCCGGCGTTTTCTACTGCCCGCCATGACCAGGTTTAACGATTCCGATGACATGCAAGACCTCAATGTAAGCTAGGCTTCGCGGCATTATATGGCGGTTGCATGACAGTTTTGTTACATCGAGAGTGCTTTAACAGAGGTTGTTAACGGAAAAATGGGCGGGGATCCTTTCGAAGGAAGATGGACGCAATATATTGTTTATAAAGGGATATTTATGAGGATAATCAGCAAGGGCAGCCTGCGCTGCCCCCGAATGATTCAGGAAAGGGTATCGTTTGATTGTTGCAGCGCCAGTTTGGCCGCCTTTTTTTCGGCGCGGCGGCGCTTGAAGAAGGCCGACAACTGAGCCGAGCAGGCATCGGCCAGCACGCCGCCGGTCAGCTCGACTCTATGATTGTGGCGCGGGTCCTGCAAGATCTCGAACACCGACCCCGCGGCACCGGTCTTGAGATCTCGGGCGCCGTAAACCACCCGCTTGACCCGGCTATGGATCAGCGCACCGGCACACATACAGCAGGGCTCCAGCGTCACATAAAGAGTGGTGTCGAGCAGGCGGTAGTTCGCCAGCTGCTTGCCCGCCGCCCGGATTGCCATCACCTCGGCATGGGCACAGGCATCGTGTTCGCTGATGGAGCGGTTCCACCCCTCTCCCACCACCTGACCATCCAGCACCAGTACGGCACCGACCGGGATCTCGCCAATCCCTTCGGCCCGGGCGGCCAATGCCATGGCATGGCGCATCCACTGTTCGTCCTGCTCGGTTTGGCTCTGTGCCTGACTCGGTATTTCTGGGACCTCTAATGGTTTCACGCCCATCCCCTCTTTATATTGTTCAATTGTGCTGTTTACATTCCAGCTATCCATACATTTCAGATGAATCCATAGATAGCAGGCATGATAGCTCGCAGTGACAGGGCGGCGATTATGCCAAATCTGCACGTCAGACCCAAGCCGCATCCCGACTGAGCAATAAAGAAGCAATCGGCATCTCTATGATAAAAAAGGAGTTGCACCCGTTTGGCCATGCTATTAGACTTCCTCCCCGTCAGCCGAGTCTGACTCCGTCGGTGTGTAGCGCAGCCAGGTAGCGCATCTGCATGGGGTGTAGAGGGTCGGAGGTTCGAATCCTCTCACACCGACCATTTTCCCCGAGAATAGCCCAGTCAAACGACTGGGCTATTTTTTTGCCTCCGATTTATCCTCCTGACAACGCCAGCCTACCAAGAACAAAAAACACTCAGAACCACTTGAATCTTTTTGCCGAACTCATTAAGATGCGCAACTTTCCGCCGGTAGACAACACAGGGAGGTGGAAACACGAGTGAAGGGATCACTTGTCCGGCTTGCGTGCAACACAGGACCAGGCATGAACCAGAACACCGATTTCGCACCCGCCATTACGCTTTATTCCGTTCCTCACGACACCCCTTGCCACACCGAAAGCGAAAATGAACAGGTCATCCAGCTGGATGTGATCGATCTTGCCGAACCGGATGATGACTATTGAGCCCGGCCAGATGGCCGCTCAATCACTGGGGCATCGCCTGTTCAACACACTCAGTTTCACACCCTTGGCGAGAAATCTGCAAAAAACAACAAACTGCTAATTCTATCAAGGATGGCAGTATTATTGACTAATGCGTCTCCCTCTTCCCTCCCCGGCATCCCCCCCGACAATTGATACAAACCTACGTTATTGCGCTTCACTTTCCATCGTTGCAACCGCTGGTGCCAACAGAGCCTGCATCACCACACCAAGTTTAAAACACACGTTCACCAACTAGATCTAGCAATAGCAAAACATTCATTGCCACATTCAAACGCACTTTATACGGCTGTTTTGGCAAAGCCTGGAGTTAGGTCGGGATTTGTTTTTGCATCTGTAATTTTATTACGTAATAAGTTACAGAACGAGGGGCAAGGTAACGGCCCAAATTAGCCGTTGTCAGATGGGAAAAAGCAGGAGCATAACCATCTGCGTAGAGTTTTTATACCAACCAAATAAAGCAATAAAAAACATCAACTTAACTATATCAAAAAAACAGGCGTTTAAAAAAAACTGTTGACGTAATCAACAATATTTCGCACCTTATCAATCGTGTTATCCCGTTGTTGCGGGAACGTTTCAGGAACAGGGATTCGACTTTAGTCGTAGTTAGTAAGTTCAAAATGTAATTCTCAAAGGAGTGAACCTTATGTCGGCACCGGCTCAGACCCACTGCAGCGCCCGCCTTCGCATCCAGGGCGAGATGCTGCCCGAATACGCGCAAATTCTGACGCCGGACGCGGTGGCTCTGGTCTCCGAACTGGTGGAACGTTTTGCTCCCCAAAGAGGGGAATTGCTGAAACAACGTGTGGCACGTCAGGCCCGTATCGATGGTGGCGAGCTGCCGGACTTCCTGCCGGAAACCGCCCACATCCGTGAAGGTGACTGGACCATTCGCGGCATTCCTGCCGACCTGCAAGACCGCCGTGTGGAGATCACAGGCCCGGTCGAGCGCAAGATGGTGATCAACGCCCTCAACGCCAACGTCAAGGTGTTCATGGCGGATTTCGAGGATTCACTGGCACCCGCCTGGAACAAGGTGATCGAGGGCCAAATCAACCTGCGCGATGCGGTCAACGGCACCATTTCTTACACCAGTCCGGAAGGTAAGGCTTATACCCTGAACCCCAATCCGGCCGTCCTCATTTGCCGGGTGCGCGGTCTGCACCTGCCGGAAAAACATGTCACCTTCGATGGCGAACCCATCCCCGGCGGCCTGTTCGATTTTGCCCTCTACTTCCTGCACAACTATCAGGCACTGCTGGCCAAAGGCTCGGGCCCCTACTTCTACGTGCCCAAGTTGCAGAGCCATCTGGAAGGGCGTTGGTGGAGCGAGGTGTTCGCCTGGACCGAGGACAAGTTCGGTCTGCCCCGTGGCACCATTAAGGCCACCGTGCTGATTGAAACCCTGCCAGCCGTATTCGAGATGGATGAGCTGCTCTATCAGATGAAGGATCACATCGTTGCGCTGAACTGCGGCCGCTGGGACTACATCTTCAGCTATATCAAAACCTTGAAGAACCATCCGGATCGGGTACTGCCTGATCGTCAGGTGGTGACCATGGACAAGCCGTTCCTCTCCGCCTACTCGCGGCTGCTGATCAAGACCTGCCACAAGCGCGGAGCGCTGGCGATGGGCGGTATGGCGGCCTTTATTCCGGCCAAGGATGCCGCCGTCAACGAGCAGGTCTTCGCCAAGGTCAAGGCCGACAAGGAGCGCGAAGCCAACAACGGCCACGATGGCACCTGGGTCGCCCACCCTGGCCTGGCCGATACCGCCATGGCGGTGTTCAATGCCACCATTGCGGCTGGTGCCAAGAACCAGATCGGCGTGCTGCGTGAGCAGGATGCCCCCATCACCGCCGCCGACCTGCTGGCACCCTGTGAGGGCGAGCGCACCGAGGCGGGGATGCGCACCAATATCCGGGTTGC
Source organism: Aeromonas sp. 604282 (assembly GCF_049170575.1). Classification (NCBI taxonomy): domain Bacteria; kingdom Pseudomonadati; phylum Pseudomonadota; class Gammaproteobacteria; order Aeromonadales; family Aeromonadaceae; genus Aeromonas; species Aeromonas sp. 604282. The sequence goes on from NZ_JAAKMV010000005.1 coordinate 165,597, forward strand.
CCTGCAATATCTGGAGGCCTGGATCAACGGCAACGGCTGCGTGCCCATCTACGGTCTGATGGAAGATGCCGCCACCGCCGAGATCTCCCGTACCTCCATCTGGCAGTGGATCCGCCACGGCAAGAGCCTGTCGAATGGCAAGGTGGTGACCAAAGAGCTGTTCCGCCAGATGCTGGCCGAGGAGCTGGAGGTGGTCAAAGCCGAGGTGGGCGCCGCACGCTGGCAAGCAGGACGCTTTGCCGAGGCGAGTGAACTGATGGAAGAGATCACCTGCGCCGACACCCTGATCGATTTTCTGACGCTGCCCGGTTACGAGCGGCTCTGAATCACGGGCCCCCAGCGGGGCTCGCCAATAACAAGTCAATGGAAACGTGAAATCAATGAAAGAGGGAACTGATATGGCACTGACCCGTGAGCAACAGATCCAGGCTATCGAGAAAGACTGGGCGGAAAACCCCCGCTGGAAAGGGATCAAGCGCGGCTACAGCGCCGAAGATGTGGTGAACCTGCGCGGCAGCTTGCAGCCGGTGCACACCCTGGCTCAGCGCGGTGCCGACAAGCTGTGGGGCCTGATCCACGGCGACGCCAAGAAAGGCTACGTCAACTGCCTCGGCGCCCTGACCGGTGGTCAGGCGGTGCAGCAGGCCAAGGCGGGGATCGAGGCGATCTACCTCTCCGGCTGGCAGGTGGCGGCGGATAACAACTTGTCCTCCACCATGTATCCGGATCAGTCCCTCTACCCGGCCAACTCTGTACCGTCCGTGGTGGAGCGCATCAACAACTCCTTCGCCCGTGCCGACCAGATCCAGTGGGCCAACAAGATCGGGCCGCAGGACGAGGGTTTTATCGACTACTTCCTGCCTATCGTGGCCGATGCGGAAGCCGGTTTCGGTGGCGTATTGAACGCCTTCGAACTGATGAAGGGAATGATTGAAGCGGGCGCCGCTGGCGTGCACTTCGAAGATCAGCTCGCTTCCGTCAAGAAGTGTGGCCATATGGGCGGCAAGGTGCTGGTACCGACTCAGGAAGCGGTGCAAAAGCTGGTTGCCGCCCGTCTGGCAGCCGATGTGTGCGGCACCACCACCCTGGTGATCGCCCGTACCGACGCCAACGCCGCTGACCTGCTGACCACCGACGCCGACCCGTACGATGCAGACTTCCTGACTGGCGAGCGCACTGCCGAAGGGTTCTACAAGGTGCGTGCCGGTATCGATCAGGCCATCGCTCGCGGTCTGGCTTACGCCCCCTACGCCGACATGGTGTGGTGTGAAACCGCCAAGCCGGATCTGGACGAAGCGCGTAAATTTGCCGAAGCAATCAAGGCCAAGTTCCCGGATCGCATCCTGGCCTACAACTGCTCCCCGAGCTTCAACTGGAAGAAGAATCTGGACGATGCCACCATCGCCCGCTTCCAGCAGGAGCTCTCCGATATGGGTTACAAGTACCAGTTCATCACCCTCGCGGGTATCCACAACATGTGGTTCCACATGTACGAGCTGGCCTACCAGTACGCCCGTGGCGAAGGGATGAAGCACTACGTCGAGATGGTGCAGGAGCCGGAATTTGCCGCCGCCAGCCGTGGTTACACCTTCGTGGCCCACCAGCAGGAGGTAGGTACCGGTTACTTCGACAAGGTGACCACCGTCATTCAGGGTGGCCAATCCTCGGTCACCGCACTGACCGGCTCCACCGAAGAAGATCAGTTCCACTGATAGGCAGAGCCCTTTGAAATAGCAAAACCCCGGTCTGAAGCCGGGGTTTCTTTTTATCTGCCACTCAAACGAAAGTCAGGTGCACAACCGCACACCGCCGAGAGGATCAGAGCTCGAGGATCTCTTTAACAAAGGGGATGGTGAGCTTGCGCTTGGCGCGAAATGAGGCATTGTCGAGCTGATTGAGAGTGGTGAGCAGGGTGCGCATATCGCGGGAGAGTCGGTTCAGCAGGAAGCGGCCCACATCGATGGGCAGTTTGAAGCCCCGCAGCTCGGCACGCAGCTGCAGGGCACTGAGCTTGCCTTCGTCATCCAGCTCTTCGAGATGGAAACTCACCCCCCAGTCGAGGCGCGAAGCGAGATCCGGCAGCTGCAGCCCCAGTTTGCGCGGTGCGCTGCAGCCGGTGACCACCAGCGTTCCCTCGCCCTTCTCCTGCCAGCGGTTATAGAAATCGAACAGCGCCCGCTCCCACACGGCATTGCCGGCGATCGCCTCAAGGCTGTCGAGACAGACCAGCGGCAAGCTTTCGAGGGCATCGAGCATGCTGGGGTCGAGCTGTTCAAACTGATCGAGGGAGAGATAGGCCGCCGCCGCATCGCGGGCGTTGACCTCGGCACAGGTGGCGTGGAGCAGATGAGAGCGTCCGGATCCCTTGGCTCCCCAGAAATAGAGGAAAGGCGATCCCTGACCGATGGCCGCGTTTTTGAGAGCGGTGATCAGATGAGCATTGTTGCCGGGATAAAAACTGACGAAGGTTTCATCATCCGGTAGTTGTACGGCTAAAGACAGTTGGGCCGGTTGCTTCACTCGTTGGGCTTTGACTGTGACATTTGTGGCTAAGTGTACCATCGCAATGGCAGATAGAGAACCGCCCGGGCAAGCCGGGCGGTCTACAAAAGCCTTATAAAATCAGGGCTGCGACCATTGGTAACGCAAACCGCTGCCATTATCGTCAACCTTGCGCAAACGACTCTCAAGCTGCAGCGCCCGCACCAGCTCGGCCTGATCCCCTTGCAGGGTAAAGTTGAAGGTGACCTGGTCTCCCTCCAGCTTGCCGATCGCCACCTTGCTGACGTTGGCCATCCCCTGCAGCATCTTCTGCACGGCGATCATGCTGTCCACTTCGGAGAGGCCATCCACCACCAGGGTCTGGCTGGTTGCCGGACCCGAAATGCGGGCACCGTAGTTTTTCACCAGCCAGGCCGCCAGGGTATCGGCAAACCCTTGCGCCACTTCGGCCTGAGTGCCGGTGCTATTGCCACGGGTCAGCTCGGTCACTTCACCGGCCGCTTTGGGACCGTAGAGTCCCCAATCGATGCTCCACTTGTCACCTTCCGGTGTCAGCTTGCCCAGCACCACCATCTCGGCGCCATAGCGCTGGCTTGCCTGCAAAATCGGGTCGGCAAAGCGTCCCCAGACGTCGGTGGCACTGACCGCCATGTTGTCATCGAGATCCATCAGCGGAATGCTGATGGGTAGCCCCAGCGCCTGGGCCTGCTCGCGCAAGGCTTGCGCCCAACCATCGCTGGATTGATCTGCCAGCAGGCGACGCTCCCCCTGATCCACCACCAGCCAGATCGCCATCTGGGGACGAGCCGGGCCAAGCAGGGCAAACTGGCTCTCGGAGACCAGGCTGTTGACCTTGTCACTCTTGAACTCGGCTTTCAGATACTTGACGGAGTCCTGATCCTGATAGCCATAGCTTTTGACATAGTCGCCCGGGGCCGCCAGCGCTTTGACCACCACCGGCTGGGTGAGGATGTCGCGCTTGCCGGTCACCTTGATCAGTACCTGACCCAGTGCCTGCCCTTGAGCGGCCACCATGTCACCACTGGTCGGGGCCTTGCCCTGATAGAGGTCGGTCACCTGAGCGGCCGAGGCCATGAACGACAAGCCGCAGCAGAGGGCGGTCACAACACGTTTGAACATGAACAGAGTCTCGAAATGGGAGAGTAAGCTTATGGTAGCGGCAAGGAGCGCCCTGCGGCAAGGCTGGCACAAGCGGCCACAAACAGCAGAGCCGGCGATGCGCCGGCTCCGATCACCCCTTCCACATGGGAAGCAGGTCAAGGCATAAACTTATTTGGTACCGAAGATCTTGTCGCCGGCGTCGCCCAGACCCGGCACGATGTAACCTTTCTCGTTCAGCCCCTGGTCGACAGAAGCGCAGTAGAGCTCTACGTCAGGATGAGCGGCTTCCAGCGCCTTGATCCCTTCCGGCGCGGCAACCAGTACCAGCACCTTGATGGATTGGCAGCCTTTCTTCTTCAGCAGATCAATGGTGGCAATCATGGAGCCACCAGTGGCCAGCATCGGATCGATGACCAGCGCCAGACGCTCTTCAATGTTGCTGACAATCTTCTCGAAATAGGGAACCGGTTGCAGGGTCTCTTCATCACGGTAGATACCGACCACGCTGACACGGGCGCTCGGCATGTGCTCCAGTACGCCATCCATCATGCCAAGGCCGGCACGCAGGATGGGTACGACGGTTACCTTCTTGCCTTTGATCTGGTCAACTTCTACTGGCCCATTCCAGCCATCGATGATAACCTTCTCGGTTTCGAAGTCAGAGGTCGCTTCATAGGTCAACAAACTGCCCACTTCTTTGGCCAGTTCACGGAAACGCTTGGTGCTGATATCGCCTTCACGCATCAGACCGATCTTGTGTTTGACCAGGGGGTGTTTGACTTCAACGACTTTCATTATTATCTCCTCTAACCTGCCGCAAAAAAATCGCGGAATCATACAACAAAAGCCACCGCTTGTAGAGCATTTCCGCGCAAAAACGCGCAAACGATTTCCTTTCTGGTTTTTCACCGCCACTGTTAGAATACGCCCCGAATTTTACCCTCCACTTCTTTACATGACGGGGAATACTCGTGACTGACAAAACCTCACTGAGCTACAAGGATGCTGGCGTAGATATCGATGCCGGCAATGCACTGGTTGAACGTATCAAGGGCGTGTCAAAGCGCACTCGTCGTCCTGAAGTCCTTGGTGGTCTTGGCGGCTTTGGGGCCTTGTGTCAAATCCCTGCGGGCTACAAGGAGCCGGTACTGGTCTCCGGTACCGATGGTGTGGGCACCAAGCTGCGGCTGGCCATCGACCTGAAGAAGCACGACACTGTGGGCATCGACCTGGTAGCCATGTGCGTCAATGATCTGATCGTACAGGGCGCCGAGCCGCTGTTCTTCCTCGACTACTATGCTACCGGCAAGCTGGACGTGGACACCGCGGCCGCAGTGGTCACCGGGATCGGTGCCGGTTGCGAGCAGTCAGGCTGTGCCCTGGTGGGCGGCGAGACCGCCGAGATGCCGGGTATGTATGAAGGGGAAGACTACGACATCGCCGGTTTCTGCGTCGGTGTGGTGGAGAAGAGCAAAATTATCGACGGCAGCAAGGTCGGTGAAGGGGATGCCCTGATCGCCCTGGCCGCCAGCGGCCCTCACTCCAATGGCTTCTCCCTGATCCGTAAAATTCTGGAAGTCTCCAAGGCCGACGTGCATCAACCGTTGGGTGACACGACCCTGGCCAACGCCCTGCTGGAGCCGACACGCATCTATGTGAAACCTGTGCTCAAGCTCATCAAGGAGTGCGAGATCCACGCCCTCTCCCACATCACAGGTGGTGGCTTCTGGGAGAACATCCCCCGCGTCCTGCCCACCAACACCCAAGCGGTAATCGATGAGCAGAGCTGGCAGTGGCCGGCAGTGTTCAGCTGGCTGCAGCAGGCTGGCAACGTTACCCGTCACGAGATGTATCGCACCTTCAACTGCGGTGTCGGCATGATCATCGTCCTGCCCGCCAACCAGCTGGAGAAGGCGCTGACCCTGCTCAAGGCGGAAGGCGAAAATGCATGGCATATCGGCCATATCGCCAAGGCAGCCGATGGTGAGGAGCAGGTCGTCATTCAATGAATGACCGGATCAACAGCCAAATGACCTCCCCTATGAAACGCATCCTGGTGCTAATCTCCGGCAGCGGCAGCAACCTGCAGGCGATCATCGACCACTGTGCCAGCGGCAAGATTGCCGGTGAGGTGGTCGGCGTCATCAGCAACAAGGCCGATGCCTATGGTCTGGTTCGCGCCAGAGAGGCAGACGTGGCGACCTCTATTCTGGCCCAGCAGCAGTTTGCCAGCCGGGAGGAGTATGACGCCGCCCTGCTTGCGCTGATGTCAGACTATCAGCCGGACTTGGTGGTGCTGGCCGGGTTTATGCGGATATTGAGCGGCGATCTGGTGCGCCATTTCGCCGGGCGGATGATCAATATCCACCCCTCCCTGCTGCCCAAGTATCAGGGCTTGCACACTCACCAGCGTGCTATCGATGCCGGTGATAGCGAGCATGGCGCCAGCGTCCACTTCGTCACCGAAGAGCTGGATGGTGGCCCGGTGATCCTGCAGGCCCGTGTGCCCATCTTTGAAGGAGACAGTGCGGACGAGGTAGCGGCACGGGTACAGGCGCAGGAGCACAGCATCTATCCGCTGGTGGTACGCTGGTTCTGCGAAGGCAGGCTGCAGATGGTTGATGGCGCCGTACAACTGGATGGCACCTTGCTGGGTGCCGCGGGTTACGCCTGCGAGTAACCGCTAACAACTGCATGTCAGATACAACAAGGGAGGCTTAGGCCTCCCTTGTCATTTCTACCTACCTCACGATGGCTTAGGTCAGGTCCGATTACGCCGCTACGCGGCCAAGCGACCCTAGACCGGATTGTCGATATCGATAAAGGTGACATCCAGCCCATGCACGGTCGCCAGCCACTCCCCCAGCGCCTTGACACCATAACGCTCGGTGGCGTGATGGCCAGCGGCGTAGAAGTGCATCCCCATCTCGCGAGCGGTGTGAATGGTCTGCTCGGAGGCTTCGCCAGAGATAAAGGCATCGATGCCCTGCTCCGCCGCCAGATTGATGTAGCTCTGACCGCCACCGGTGCACCAGGCTACGGAACGGATAAGCTCGGGGCCGCTGTCGCCACAATAGAGTGGTTCGCGGCCAAGGCGATCGGCAATCAGCTTGGCAAAGTCGGCACCATTCATCGGCTCTTCCAGCTTGCCCACCATGGCGACGCTCTTGCTGTTCCACGGCTCCAGACCGCGACGCACCTTGATGTCGAGCAGCTTGGCGAGCTGGGCGTTGTTACCCACCTCGGGATGGACATCCAGCGGTAAATGGTAGGCAAACAGGTTGATATCGTGGGTCAGCAGGGTCTTGAGCCGACGCTGCTTCATGCCGGTGATCTGGGCCGGTTCACCGCTCCAGAAGTAGCCGTGATGGACCAGAATAGCATCGGCCTCGGCAGCCACCGCCGCGTCGATAAGCGCCTGACTGGCGGTGACTCCGGTCACCACCTTGCGAATGCGCTCGCGCCCCTCCACTTGCAAGCCGTTGGGGCAGTAATCCTTTATGGCGTGAGGTTCGAGCAGATGGTTCAGTACGGTTTCGAGTTTTCGATGAGAGATCATAGGGGTCCCTTATTAAGGCTCGGTCCCCTGCTTTACCAATAAAAACAGGGGCCAGGCTCAAAGCGCCAAGGGCCCCATGATAATCGAGCCGGGCTGTCAAGACCATGACAGCGCCAGCACGATGAAGCTTCGCCCTCACTCTCGGGCAAACAACCTGACTCAGGCGGGCAAATCGATCCCCGCATCCCGCATCTGGGCGAGCTTGTAGCGCAGGGTGCGCGGGCTGATGCCGAGTCGGTCCGCGACATCCTTGCGGCTGCCGTTGCACTCTTGCAGGGTGTCGAGAATGATCTGGTGCTCCTGCTGCTTGAGCTCGCTGCCAAGGCGATCACCGCCATAACTGCGCTCCACACAGATCGACTCCATGCTCTCTTCGTCCAGCTCCTCCAGAATGAGGTGCTCCCCATCGATCAGCCCGTCCGGACTGAGGATCAGGGCGCGCTGTACCACGTTGTCCAACTCCCGCACATTGCCGGGCCAGCTGTGTGCTAGCAGCCTCCTCCGTGATGTCTCGGTCAATCTGGGTGTCGGCAACCCCTGCTGGCTGGCATGGAGGGCCAGCAAATGTTCCGCCAGCGGCAGAATGTCACCGGTCCGCTCGTTCAGAGCAGACCAGCGCAGCGGGAAGACGTTGAGACGATAGTAGAGATCTTCGCGAAACAGGCCATCCTGTACCGCTTTTTTCAAATCCCGGTTGCTGGTGGCGATGACCCGCACATCCAGCGGGATCATCTTGCGACTGCCGAGCCGCTCCACCTCTTTCTCCTGCAACACCCGCAGCAATTTGGCTTGCAGCCCCTGATCCATCTCGGTGATCTCGTCAAGCAGCAGGGTGCCCCCCTGCGCCTGCTCGAACTTGCCGGGGCACCCCTGTACCGCACCGGTGAAAGCCCCCTTCTCGTAGCCAAACAGGGTCGCCTCCAGCATGTTTTCCGGAATGGCGGCGCAGTTGATGGCGACGAAAGGCTGCTCGGCGCGGTTGGAGTTGTCGTGAATGTAACGGGCCAACACCTCTTTGCCGGTTCCGCTCGGGCCGGTCACCATCACGGTCGCTTCGCTTCTGGCCACTCGGGTCGCCAGCTGGAACAGCTCGGCGGTTTTGGGATCCCCGTAGACCACGGCGCGCTTCTCCACCTTCTGGGCCGGTACATAACGACTAACCTGATTGAGCAGCACTTCCGGAGAAAAGGGCTTGGCCAGATAATCGATGGCCCCTTCGCGCATGGCACGAACTGCACCGTCGATATTGGCGTAGGCGGTCATCAGCAACACGGGGATCTGTGGATATTGCTGGCGGATGGTGGCCAGCAGCGTCACCCCATCCATCCCCCCCATCTGGATATCGGAGATCACCATGTCAAACGGCTGACGGGAGAGCGCCAGCAGAGCCCGCTCGCCACTGTCCGCTTCACGACACTCATAGCCCCCCAGTAACAGAGTATCCACCAGCGCTTCGCGCAGGCCATTGTCATCTTCAACTACCAGGATCCTGGCCTGTGTCATGCTACACCTCCAAGCTGCACCGGTTGCTGATGCAGGGGGAACGACAGAGTAAAACAGGTGCCTTCACCGGGAACCGAGGCCACACCGACCTCCCCCTGATGGGCACGCACGACGGATTGCACCACCGCCAACCCGAGGCCAGTGCCTTGGGAGCGAGTGGTAAAGAAGGGTTCGAATACCTGACCGAGCTGATGGGAAGGGATCCCCTTGCCATTGTCGATGACCCGTATCTCCACCCGGGCACCACTGCGCACCGCGCTGACCAGCAGCGAGGTGGCCCCTGCCTGCTGAGCATTTGCTATCAGGTTGTTGATGGCTCCCGCCAGCGCACTGCTGTTGGCCAGCAGACAGAGATCGGGCTCAGGCGCCTCCATGTGCAGCTCGCAGCCCTGTTGCTGACAGAAAGCCTCGGCGCCTGCCTGAACTTCAACCATTAGGCCCTGTACCGAGATGGGGGTGACCACCTGACTGTCACCGTTGCGGGCAAACAGCAGGATATCGTTGATCTGCTTCTCCAGATCCTGCAGACGGGCCATCAGCTTTTGCTGAAACTGAGTGCGGGACTCCGGCTTGAGGGTACGGTTGGCCAGGTTGGCGGCATAGAGCATGGCTGCGGAGAGCGGAGTGCGGATCTGGTGGGCGAGCGAAGCCGCCATATTACCGAGTGCCGACAGCCGCTTCATGTGATTGATGCGATCCTGCAGCTTGCGGGTTTCAGTCAGGTCGTTGATAAAGACCAGCTGACCACGCTGATCAGGCAGCGGCTGGGTCGAGAGCTGCACTCGGCGCCCGTCGCGCAGGGAGATCTCGTGGCCATCATCCTCGCGCGGCTCGAAGCAGCGGGCAATGATGTTACGCCAAAGCTCCCCTTCCAGCGGCTCTCCCAGCAGTGAGATGGCAGCTGGATTCGCGCGGGTGACCACACCAGCCCCATCAAGCAGCAACACCCCGGTGGGGAGCGCCTTGAAGATGGCGTAGAGCTGGCTCACTTCGTGTGACTGGAGTGGCATGTCCTGTTGCTGGATTGTCATAAAGCTGACCTCAAACTGGCTATTGGGTCAGGTTATTCAATTTCCATGCCACTAAATTATATGAATTAAAACAATGAATTGTGCGTTGGCGTCAAGGCTTTGACCCTCAGACGTCCTTGCTCATCCCGTACTTTTTCATCTTCTCTACCAGGGTGGTGCGCCGCATGCCGAGCAGATCGGCGGCGCGGGCCACCACCCCGTCCTGAGACTCCAGCGCCTGGCGGATCAACTCCACCTCGAGGTCGGCCAACATTTCCTTGAGATTGACCCCCTCCTCCGGCAACTGCATGGTGCGGGCAGAGGCGAGAGGATGATCCAGTTCCGGCGGCTCCTGGAATACCGCAGCCAGCGCATCCCGCTCATCCAACTCTGTCAGCCGCTCATCCCTCGGTTCACACGGCAGCAGACGATAACGGCTTGGCAGATCCGCCACATCGACAATCTGCTGTGGGTAAAGGATAAGCAGCCGCTCAAGCAGATTGGAAAGCTCGCGTACATTACCCGGCCAGGGATACTGCATCAGTGATTCCAACGCCCGCTGAGTCAGACGGATCACGCTGTGGTGCTGCTCCGCATGACGGTTGAGCAGCTCTTGCAGCAGCAGCGGAATGTCATCGATGCGCTCCCGCAGTGGCGGAGTCTCGATCGGGAAGACGTTGAGACGATAGTAGAGATCTTCACGAAAGCCCTGACTGCGGATCAATGCCTCCAGATCACGGTGGGTCGCCGCAATGATGCGCACATCAGCCTGAATAGGCTTGCCACCACCCACCCGATCAAACAGCCGCTCCTGCAATACCCGCAGCAGTTTGACCTGCATCGGCATCGGCATGTCGCCAATCTCGTCGAGGAACAGGGTGCCCCCCTGCGCCAGCTCGAAACGACCGCGACGGGCTGCGATGGCGCCGGTAAAGGCTCCCTTCTCGTGACCGAACAGTTCGCTCTCCAGCAACTCGGCAGGAATGGCACCACAGTTGATAGGCACAAAGGGGCCACTACTGCGGGCCGAGAGTTCGTGAATGGCACGGGCCACGACCTCTTTGCCGGTTCCGGACTCGCCGAGGATCAGCACGTTGGCATCTGTCTCGGCCACCTGGCTAATGAGGCGACGAACCTCCTGGATCCCTTTTCCTTTACCCACCAGCAAACGCAGTAACGTCTGCCCCTTGTCATGGGTCTGCTGACGGGGATGCAAGGATACAAAGGCCTGACAGAAGTGCAGATGGCGGGTGAGAGATTCATAGGTAAATGGTGAGAGCGCGACCCCGATGAAGTTGCTGTTGGGCAGTTCCTCCTCAACCAGCGAGATAAAGGGGGTACGAGGGAAAGCGGCAAGTAACTCGGGCAAAGTGCGACCAGTCAGCTCACCTACCAGTACCCCTTGCAGTGGGCCGGAAGATTCGATAGCAACATCCAGGTCCCCTTCTGCGACATCCTGCCACAGGATCCCCATAAACGAGAGTACGGTTCCCAACTGCTGGCGCCGCTGCGCATCGGCATCAACAATCAACACGCCCATCTCCACCATATCCATCCCTCGCGACATCCTGAACTAACTTATTGTTTTATTTAGTAATAAAACAGCTACAGACTGTATTTTTGCAAGCACACAAAGTGCCAAAAAACCGACGCATTGTCAAAAATTGTCGTATTCAGGCTAAGTGTATCGACAGAAACGGGAGATTAGATAAATTTTGCCGAGGAATTTTCTCCATGGGCGCCGCGAACAAACGCCACCAATGGCAGAAAGAAAACTGCCCTCGTCAGAGGGCAGCATGTGACACAGTGAAGAGCACTCAGTGGCGATTATGGTTGTGCGGCGCCGCGTAACGACACTCGGGGAAACGGCTGCAAGCCAGAAAGAGTCGACCGGCGTGGGGGCCTTTTTTCGCCTCCCGCTCCACCAGCGGCGCATCACAACGAGGGCAGTGGTGCACTTCATGCTCCTCGTCATCCTCTACATCGGCGAACAAACCATCGACCAGCTCCCCCTCACTCTGTGGCGCCTCCACCATCCCCTTGGCCTGAATGGCGGGCTCGTGGAGCGACGCAGGCGAGATCGCCTCGGCATGGGCAGTGCGGCCACGCATCCCGGCACCGACATCCACGCCATCCAGCAGCAGAGGGTTGAACGTCGGCTCGCGACGCGCCCCGTGCGGCAGATCGTCGATCAGCGGCTCGCTGGTTTTGACCAGCAGCGGCAGGATCTGTTCGCGCAGCTCTTCCACCAGATAGCTGGCACTTGCCGGGATCTGCAGCAACGGCAGACCGGCGCTGTCGCAGGCGGTTTTCAGAAAGAGATCCCGCGCCTTGCGCTTCTGGTGACGGTGGGAACTGTCATCGAGTTCAATGGCGCAGATAAAGGAGAGATCGGCGGGGTGGCAAAGCAGATAGTCGAAATGCTTGGCGCTGATCTTGTTGAAATACTGCTGCCATTTGCTTTTGCCGATCCCGGCCTGCGGCGTCAGCACATCAGCCACCCGCACCTTGGCAAAGACCCGGGCCTTGTCACCCACCGCCAGATCCAGTACCCCGAGGAAAGATCGCTCGGCGGGAGTGAACAGGGTCTCCTGCACATCATAGGGCAGGCGCTTTTGCTGTCTGCCTCTGCTCCAGAAGATCGCCAGCACAAGCAGCGCCAGCAATAGTAATCCCGATAGGACAAGGGTATTCATGAGAGCACGATCCAGTTCACAACACGAAAGGGGAATTACTTTACCACAGCCGCCACGAAGCAAGGCAGCAGACAAGCGTATGGAAAGTGTAAAAGTCCCGTCTTTTTATCTATTTGCCAGCAGACGGGGGTTCATATGACCAGCCACAGCAGGCACAATGGGGATCGAGCAAGAAATCCAATTTCAAGGAGAGCAGGATGCAAAAGCAATTGGTGGTCACCGTGATCGGTTCAGACAAACCCGGGATCGTCGAGAGTCTGGCGGCTGTCATCAGCCGCGAGCAGGGCAACTGGCTGGGCAGCGCCATGAGCGAACTGGCAGGCCAGTTTGCCGGAATCCTCCATGTCTCAGTCCCCGACGAGCACTATCGCAGCCTATGCGAAGCACTGGCCCTGCTGCCGGGTCTGACCATCAGCTTTGCCGAAGGGACACCAACCACCGAGCCGGCTCATCAGGTAATGATGACGGTAACCGGCAACGACCGCCCCGGCATCGTCCATGAAGTAGCCAGCATCCTGCGCCAGCTCGAGATCAACGTGGCCGATCTCACTACCGGCTGTGAGCCGGCCCCCCACTCAGGCGCCCCGCTATTCTATGCTCACGCGCTGGTTGCCTTGCCCGACGGACTCGCGATGGATGACCTGATCACCGCGCTGGAATCCCTCTCCGACGATCTGGTGGTCGACATAGACGAGGCGTTCAGCGAGCAGTAACAATACCGTCATTTATTTGTCATATATTAACGCCATAACTGCCGCGCAGACGCGACCTGAAACAGAGGCACAAGATGAGCACCGACAAGCTGTATGAAGAGAAAGAGCTGAGCTGGCTCTCATTCAATGAACGGGTGTTGCAAGAGGCAATGGACAAGACGGTGCCCCTCATCGAGCGGGTCCGTTTTCTGGGGATCTTCTCCTCCAACCAGGATGAGTTCTTCAAGGTGCGGGTATCGGACGTCAAGCGTCGCATCCTCATCAATGAAGTACATGGAGGCGACGATGAAGCCAAGGTGCTGCTGCGCGCCATCCAGCAAAAAGTGATGGCGCTCGGTGAAGCGTTTGACAACACCTACAAGGAGCTGTTGATTGCGCTCGCTCGCCACAACATCTTCCTGGTCAACGAGAACCAGCTCTCCGATGCCATTCAGAAATGGCTGCGGGTCTTCTTCAAGGAGAAGGTGCTGCGTCATATCATCCCGATCCTGCTCAACAAGGAGGTCAATCCGGTCAAATTCCTCAAGGATGAGTACACCTATCTGGCCATCGAGATGAAGAAGAACGGTCAGGTGATCCAGTACGCCCTGGTGGAAGTGCCGACCGACGACCTGCCCCGCTTCTTCCAGCTGCCGCCGGAAGGGACCCGCCGCAAGAAGCAGATCATCATTCTGGATAACGTCATCCGCTTCTGCCTCGACGAGATCTTCAAAGGCTTCTTCGACTACGACGAGATTGCCGCCTATGCGGTGAAGCTGACCCGGGATGCCGAATACGACCTCTCCGACCAGCTGGACTTGAGCCTGGTGGACAAGATGAGTGACGGCTTGAAGCAGCGCCTCACCGCAATGCCGGTGCGTTTCGTCTACGAGCGGGAGATGCCCGCCGCCATGATAAGCTTCCTGAAACTCAAGCTGCAGATCAGCTCCTACGACGCCATCATGCCGGGTGGGCGTTACCACAACTTCAAGGATTTCATCGGCTTCCCCAACGTGGGCCGTGACTATCTGGAAAACCCCAAACTGCCGGCCCTCGATTGCCGCGATTTTGACGGCTTCGTCAACGCCTTCGATGCCATCACCAAGCAGGATATTCTGCTCTACTACCCGTATCACAAGTTCCACCACTTCACCGAGTTGGTGCGCCAGGCGGCGTTCGATCCGGCGGTGAGCGCCATTCGCATCAACATTTATCGGGTGGCCAAGAAGTCGCGGATCATCCACTCCCTCATCGATGCCGCCAACAACGGCAAGAAGGTGACCGTGGTGGTCGAGCTGCGTGCCCGCTTCGACGAAGCGGCCAACATCGACTGGGCCAACATCCTCACCGATGCCGGGGTCAAGGTGGTGTTCGGGGTACCGAGCCTCAAGATCCATTCCAAGCTATGCCTCATCACTCGCCACGAAAATGGCGAGCCAGTGCGCTATGCCCACATCGGTACCGGTAACTTCAACGAGAAGACCGCCAAGATCTACACCGACTTCTCGCTGCTGACCCGCAATCCGGATATCACCGCCGAAGTAGAGGGGGTGTTTGAATATATCGAGTACCCCTATCGGCGCTACAAATTCAACCACCTGCTGGTCTCCCCCATCAACAGCAGACGTCAGCTCTATCGTCTCATCGACAACGAGTTATCCAACGCCAAGGCGGGCCAGCCGAGCGGCATCATCCTCAAGATCAACAATCTGGTGGACCGGGATCTCATCAACCGGCTCTATGCCGCCGGTCAGGCGGGCGTGCCGATCCAGATGATCATCCGTGGCATGTGCGCCCTGCGGCCGGGCGTGCCGGGTTTGAGTGACAACATCAAGGTGATCAGCATCATCGACCGCTTCCTCGAGCACCCGCGGGTGATGGTGTTCCACAACAAGGGCAACCCCCAGCTCTATATCTCCAGCGCTGACTGGATGAGCCGCAATATTGACGGCCGGATCGAGGTGGGCACGCCCATCTATGACGAGCGGCTCAAGCAGCGCATCATGGATATTCTCGAGCTACAACTGAGTGATACCTGCAAGGCGCGGGTGATCGATGCCGACCAGAAAAACGAATATGTGAAGCGGGGCAATCGCCGAAAAATCCGCTCTCAGGTCGCGATTTACGACTATCTCAAACGTATCGAGTCAAACAATGGACAATAGCCTCTACGCCGCCGTCGATCTCGGCTCCAACAGTTTTCACATGGTGATCGCCCATCTGAGCGAAGGGCGTTTTCGCATCGTCGATCGCATCAAGGAGCGGGTGCGTCTGGCCGAGGGGATGGACGAGCAGAAGCGCATGAGCCCAGAGGCGATGGAACGCGGCCTCGCCTGTCTGTCACTCTTTGCCGAACGGCTCACCAATATCAAACCGGATCAAATTCGTATTGCCGGTACCTACACCCTGCGCCGCGCCAGTAACGCCCGTGAATTCGTCAGCGAAGCGGCCAAGGTGCTCAACCACCCCATCGAGATCATCAGCGGGCAGGAAGAGGCGCGCCTCATCTATCAGGGCGTCGCCCATACCCAGCATATTGAAGGTCAGGTACTGGTAGTTGACATCGGCGGTGGCAGCACCGAGCTCATCATCGGCGAGGGGTTCGATCACAAGGCACTCACCAGCCGCAAGATGGGCTGCGTCAGCTTTACCCAGAGTTTTTTTGCCAGCGGCAAGCTGAGCGAGAAAAACTTCAGCAATGCGGTGCTGGAGGCGCAGCACCAGCTCGCCCCCATCGTCAACCAGTACCGCAAGCTGGGTTGGCAGAGCTGTCTTGGCAGTTCAGGCTCGATCCGCACCGTGCGCGACGTACTGCAGGGTGAGGGGCTGACTGACGGCAGCATTACGCTGGAGGGGCTGGAGCGACTTAAAGCCCTGATGATCGAGCGCAAGCGGGTCGATAACCTCAAGCTGGTCGGGCTCACCGAAGAGCGTCAGGAGGTGTTTGCCGCCGCGGTCGCCATCCTGCTCGGCCTGTTTACCTCGCTGCCCATCGAGCGGCTCGACTACTCTGATGGCGCCCTGCGTGAAGGGCTGCTCTACGAGTTTGAGGAGCGCTTGCAGCACCACGATATCCGCGAGCGCACTGCGCAAGCCCTTGGCACCCACTACCGGATGGACAAAAAGCAAGCCGCCCGGGTAGAGCAGAGCGTGCTGACCCTGTTTGACGCCCTGCAAGAGCCCTGGCAGATGGAGGTAGAGCCCTATCGCGCCATCCTCGGCTGGGCAGCGCGGCTGCACGAAATTGGCCTTGCCATCAACTACAGCGGCATCCACCGCCACTCCGCCTATATCCTGCAACACACCGACCTGCCCGGCTTCAACCAGGACGATCAAGCTCTGCTGGCGGCGCTGGTACGCTTTCAGCGTAAGGGGCTCAAGCTCTCCGAGCTCCCTTCCCTGCCCAACCACGACATGCAAACGGTGCTGCGCTGCATCCGCATTCTGCGCCTTGCGGTAGCAGCCCATCACAGACGCCAGGACGACCTGCTGCCTGAGTGGAGAGTCTCAGTGCAAGGCGATCAGCTGGTTGTGACCCTGCCGATCGACTGGTGCGAGGAGAACCGCCTTCTGATGCAGAATCTGGAGAAGGAGCACCGTTATTGCCAGGAGCAGGGCTGGCCCCTGCTCTTTCAACTGGCCTGAGCCCGCAGATACGCAGATACGCAGATAGCAAAGAGGCAGCCATCGGCTGCCTCTTTGCTTTGCTGTTTCCCCGTCAGGCTACCTGCAACTGCGGGAGCAGCAGCTTGGCAATCTCGAAGTAGATGATAAGACCAGTGCCATCCACCAGGGTGGCAATAAAAGGAGCCGATACCACAGCAGGATCGATACGGAAGCGACGCAGTACCATTGGGATGATGGAGGCAACTGTGGCGCTCCAGAGCACGATGGCGATCACCGTCAAGGTCACTACCATGCCAATTTCGGGACCGACACCGAGGCTCCATGCTCTAACCCAGGCCGCCATTGCAATGGCACCTGAAATGAGCAGACCTGTAGAGAGTTCTTTCTTCAGCACGGTACCGAGGTTACGCAGACTCACCTCCCCGACCGCCATGGCACGTACTATGGTGGTGGTGATCTGGGTACCACTGTTGCCCCCTGTGCCGATCAGCAGCGGGATAAAGAACGCCAGCGCGATGACCGCCTCAAGCTGCTCTTCGAACGCTCGCAACACGGTGCCGGTGTAGGCTTCCGCCACAAACAGGATGAGCAACCAGCCCACTCTTTTACGCCATAGCTGCCAAGGTGTCGCCTGTAAGTAAGAGGTATCGAGCGGGGATGAGCCCCCCTGCATCTCGGCATCCTCGGTCGATTCTAGTTCCAGAATATCGGCCGCATCATCAACATGGAAAATACCGACCAAGCGCCCCTGATCCTCTACTGGCAGGACCGAAAGGTCGCGATCGATCAGCAGGCGTGCAGCCAGTTCCTGATCCGCCCGGGCATTGATCCGGACGGTTTCGCGATCCATCAGCGTAGTAACACTGGCCTCGGGGTCGACAATCAGCAAGCTCTTGAGCGAGATACTCCCCTGCAGACGACCGTCTACATTGACCACATAGATGTGGCGAAATAGCTGGGCGTTGTCCCAGGCGTCGTGGATCAGCTGCTTGGCCTTGCCAACGGTATCCTGTTCGCTCACCGCCAGATACTCATAGCGCATGTTAGCCCCAACGGACTCAGACGGCCAATCCAGCAGGGAGTAGTACAACGCCTGCGCCTGGGCCGGGAAACGGGCCAGCAGCATGGTGCGTTCCTGGCGACCCAGCTTGCGCAGGATAGCCACCATTTCGCGGCGGGGGATCGCCTCTTGCAATACGCTGACGATGCTGCCATGTAGCCGCAGCAAAAGGCGACCGGCACACTCTGCGGAGAGAGAGGCGATCAGTTCTGCCCCTTCTGACGCAGGCAAGGTGTCAAAGATGCAGTTGAGCTCTTCCGGACGCAGGGTTAGCAGCTGATCGGCACGCTGAACCGGATCCAGGTTGTGTTCCAGCCAGCTTTGCAGACTGGCGAGATCGAGTAGTTGATGACGGTTGAGAATGGTGTGTGTTTTCTTCATCACAAAGAACCTCATGTGATTTCAGGCAAGCCTGAATGCTTCCGGAAATAGCCGGATGCAACGACAAGAAAACAGCAATTTGATTGACGAGTAATAGGCAGGAAATGACGCCGTTCGGCGTGTCATCATCCCCACGTACCAGCTTTAGCACTGTATAACGTATCCGGCATGCCGGAAGCCACTTGGGTTTACACCTTAATCCGATGAAAACTGTCCTGATCTTGGGCGTCTCTGGACGTCGTGAGATCAGTGGCCTGTGTTTATACAGGAGCCTCGCCTAACGAGATGCTGCAAATAATATGCACAACCCTCTGTTGTGCGGGCGGCATGATTATCCAATCCCACCGGGAGGTCAACCCCGCCTCAACCATGAAACCGAGTATGGCAACAGCTTGTTACAATTGTCCGACAATACCAGGGGAACTCTGCCGGAAACCCACAGTAAAAAGGCCCCATAGGGGCCTTTTCTTAGCGAATATAGTCAAATAATGTCAGACGACTTATTTTGCTAAACGAGAGTTGTGAGGCACTCAAGGCAGCATCTTCTTTGGACAACGTTGAAATCACCTCATAGAGATCGGCCTCCGACACCTTGGATCTCGCTTCGGCGTTGAGAGTGCTCAATCCCTCGTTGGACCCCATCACCTGCTCCAGACTATTCATACGGCCACCCAGCTCACCCAACCCGTGATCGATATTCAAACGAGCATTTTTCATATGAACAGTGGCATCAGCCACTTTTTGCTCAAAGCTCTCCGCGGAAATATTGGGGTCACGCAGAGCAGTAATAAAATCCGACATCCCGTTCAACACGTTGTCATTTTTGGGAGGATTAAGAGCAAACTGCTGGGCTGCGCCACCTGCAGGCTGGTCCAGTGTCAATTCGAGACCATTGAACGGTATTTTGGTACCAGGAGTGTAATTGCCCGTCTGCAGAGTATTGCCACCGGCATCTTTGATATCATAGGTATCAGGTGGGCCAATGGTGGTAGAAACAGTGTAGGTGTTGCTGGGCAGTGTCGGGTCATAACTTGCTTTATAGAAATTATCAAAATCCCCCTGATCACCGACCCCGACGTTGATATTTGCACTGGTGGCACTGGCGGTTCTTCTGGTCGCTACGATTTCAAACAGATCCTGTCCAGAATCATTGGCAGCAATTTGCACTGTGGGTGATACCTGAATATTTCGCTGGCCAGGATCACCCTGATAAATGTATTTGCCGTTGGCGTCTCTTATATAGGGCTGTGTCTTGCTCTGATTGCCACCGAAAATAAATTCACCCGATGAGTTCTTGCTGTTCATCAGGTCAAACATTTGCTGCTGCAACCCTTCCAGTTCGCTGGCGATGGCCTTGCGGTCATCAAGGCTGATGGCACCATTATTGGACTTCTGGATCAGGGTCTGGGCACTGAGCATCGCAGTATTGAGAGAATCCAATACCGTCTCTTCATGTCCCAGGCTGTTCTGCAGCAAACTGCCATTCACACTGTACTGTTTGAACAACTCAATCTCTTTGTTCAATGCCATCTTCTGGCTCATGCCTGCTGGATCTTCACCAGCAGTCTGAAACTTGTTGCCGGTTTGCAACTGCTGATAGGCCTTGTCCAGCCGCTCGTTGGTATTGGTCAGGGAGTAAAGATTCCGATCGTAGATCATGTTGGTGGTGATGCGCATGACGTTACCTCACGGACGAAAGCAATGTATCGAAGATGGTTTTGGCCGTACTGACCACCTGGGCGGATGCCGCATAAGATTGCTGGAAACGGATCAGATTGGCCGCCTCCTCCTCCAGATTGACCCCGGAGACGCTCTCATAGATCCCGGTACTCTGGATCAGCTTGGATTCATTGGCTTTAAGCTGAGTTTTTGCCTGGCTCGTATTGTTGCCCACTTCCATCACCAAGCCTGAGTAAGCCTGGTTGAAAGTCATCTTGTCGTTGGTCGTTCCCCCGTTGGTACTCTTGCGCACCAGATCCTTGTTTTGCAACTCCGCCATAGCCAAGCCATTACTGTTGTCAGCAAAACCATTGGTATTGTAACTGAGCTGGAAGCTGTCGGTTTGTACTACCGTGCCGGTAATACTGAACTCGTAGCCCGGGCTCTGTTTAGGGTTGCTATAGACCGCGGGTCCGCCCGGAAAGGGGCTGACGATAGATGCCATCAAATTCTGCCCTTTGCTGGCTGCCGGAGCGATTCCTATCAAGGTAGTCCCATCACCGGCATATACCTCATAGTTGCCGTTGTTGCCGATCTTGACGATCTGGGGCGCGGCGGGATCCAGGCTATTGGTACCAAAACCGGAACCCGTTCCGGTATTGAAGACACCATCCAGTTTAATGTCCGCACTGCCGATGTTGTTGGTTGTCTTCTGCACTTTAAGCGGTGCAGCCAGGGCCAGGTCTTCCGGCCGGGTGATCTGCTGAGCAAGCCCGGCAGCAGCCCCCTTTGCCGGTTGCAGTAGCAGCTTGTCTCCTGCCGCCGGTGTGCCGGTAAGATCGATCGAGATCCCGTGACCAGCCACTTCAAACGTCGCTGGCGGCGTGGTGCCTGTTGCCACAGAAGTTCGATTTCCTGCTTTGTCCAGCGAGAACACCTCATATCCGGTCGCACTGCTAAAGCGTACTTCATAATCGAAAGGGGTCACTGAGCTTCCTTTGCCTGCGACGAAGCTGACATTCGCCCCGACCGACCCCGTGTTGTCGCCATAAGGCAATCCCTTGCTGGTTGGCAGGGTGAAAATATCGCTGCCCAACTCGTTGTCCAGATCCATCCCGAGACGGTTTTGCTGATTCATGGCATCTGCCATCGCAACGGCCAACTGCCCCAGCTCACGCTTGGTCGGCTCCAGGTCGGTACGCGCCTTGAACAACCCTCCTATGGCTCCCCCAAACGTATCGTGATCAATGAGTGCCTGATTGTCGCCAAGGGTCAGTTGCAACTCCTGATCACGGGAATCAGGGTCTCCTGCCACCACCTTGAACTGGGCAACGCCTCCATCCAGGATCAGCGAATGGCCAGTACTCATATTGACCAGCATGCTGCCGTTGGGTTGAGCAACGGTGCGAATATCCATCTTCTCGGAAAGCTGTCTTATTGCCTCGTCACGCTGATCAAACAACATCAGGTTCTCTTCGGGTGATCCCTGAGTGCGAATGATCGCCTGGTTGAGATCATTGATACTGGTCAACAAGCTGTTGACCTGCTTGGTTTCATCTTCAATACGGGTATTGAGGGTATCGCTGTGCTTGTCGAGCTGGGCCGATAGTGTGTGAAATCGGTTTACCATACCACTCAACTCCGTCATCACTACCTTGCGGCCCCCGATCTCGGCGGGCGATTCATTTGCCGAATGAAAGGACTTGAAATAAGAGGTAATGGTCTCACCCACACTGTTGCTGGTGTCTCCCAGCAGGCGATCCACATCGGCCAGCTGTTCGTAATGGGTCAGAGATGCGTAAAAGGCAGAGGTATCGCGACGCACCTCTCCCTGCATATAGCTGTTGATCACTCGCTCGGTCTTGATATCACCGGTACCAAGACCGATGGCATTGGTATACACCAGCGTACGCTCGCGCACATAGCCCTGGCTATTGACGTTCACGATGTTGTTACTGGTGCTCTGCAACAGACGCTGCTGGGCCAGCACGCCCGATGATCCAATTCCAAGCAGATCGCTTGCCATATTTACAGCTCCATCTCGTTGTATCGGGCAATGGCATCACTGCGCAATACCTGTTTCAGTTTTCTGGCGTAGTGCGGATCGGTGGCATAACCTGCCTGTTGCAATGCCTCGAAGTAGCGATCCGGACTGTCCACCTTGGCCAGGGCCCCCTTGTAGCGCGAACCCGAGGTGAGAAAGTCCACATAGTCATTGAAGCTCTCTTCAAACGAGCCATACGAACGAAATGCCGCTTTCTGGCGGGATGCGACGCCCTCTTCATATTCCAGGGTGCTGACGACCGCCCTGGGGCCCTCCCAGCGAGGGTCGGCCTTGATGCCAAACAGGTTATGAGTCATCTGCCCCTCACCATCCTTGATCACCCGCTTGCCCCAACCACTTTCCAATGCCGCCTGAGCCACCAGCACCGCCGGACTCAATCCCAACTTGTCCGCAGCCTTCTTGGCTAACGGCATCAGGTGCTGCACAAACGCTTCCGGACTATCAAACTGTGCGCTCCCCTCCCCATGACTACGATGGTGAGCCACAGGCACCATTGGCGGTACACTACGGTGGGCGCGCGTGGGCATGACGAGCGGGGTTTTCCCCTTTTCCATCTCTTTTTCAGCAAAATCTTTGCCAACTTTTGATGCTGAGATCAAATCAGTGGCTGCCGTCGTGGGTGGTTCGTAGGGTTTATAAACTCGTTCCGTACGCTGCGGCATCTTCAGCACCCGACCATCCTGGTGGACAAATGTCTCCGGTGAGAGCTGCCTGGCCACCATGTCAGCCAATCCAAGCCCCCCCTTGCTGGACATGTCTGCCACTCTCTGTTCATCCAGCATCCCTTCATAGAACTGGGTATAGCTACTGTTCATCGGGTTGTCCTGAGTCAATACCCCGTTGGCCTGACGCATGCTCTGAAACAGCATCTGGGTAAAGATTGACTCGAACTGGCGCGCAGCTCCCTGCAGTGCCTCGGCCTGCCCCTCTTTGCTGTGGCTCATCTGGCGCAGACGGTCCAGGTTCTTGATATCCTGTACCACCCCGAGATTAATGCCGCTGTTGGTGTCAAACTCCGCCATTTTGTTTACCTCATTGCCACCCGTGGCAATCACTTGCCGCCAGTTACAATATGACCAGTTGCCCCTCGATAGCGCCGGCCTGCTGCAGCGCCTCAAGAATAGCCATCAAATCACCGGGGGCGACGCCAACCTGATTGACCGCCCGGACCAGATCGTCCAGGGTCGCACCGGTATCAAACTTGAACATCCGCCCAGGCTCCTGCTGGACATTGATGGTCGAGTTGTTGGTGACCGTGGTCTCGCCCCCCGCCAGCGGGTTGGGTTGAGAGACCTGCTGGTTTTCGGCGATGGTCACCGTCAAACCACCGTGACTGATAGCAGCCGGTTTGAGCTTCACCTGACTGCCGATAACGATGGTGCCTGTACGAGAGTTGACGATGATCTTGGCCGCCTCGTTGGCCGGGTCCACCTCCAGGTTCTCGATAGTCGCCAGATAGGAAACTCGCTGGCCCGGATCCCGCGGGGCATAGACCTTGACCGAGGTGGCATCCAGAGCCTGAGCGGTATTGGGCCCCACCAGATCGTTGACTACGTCAGCCAGCCGACGCGCAGTAGTAAAGTCGGGGCGGTTGAGGTTGAAGGTGATCGTATCTCCCTGACTAAATGAGTTGGGCACCTCTCGCTCTACGGTTGCACCATTGGCAATCCGGCCGACGGTCGGAGTATTGACCACTACCTTGGAGCCATCAGCCCCCTCGGCACCCAGCCCGCCTACCACCAGGCTGCCCTGTGCGACTGCATAGACCCGCCCATCCAGCCCTTTCAGAAAACTCTGCAGCAGCGTACCACCGCGCAGGCTCTTGGCCTCACCAATGGCAGAGACAGTGACGTCGATAGTCTGGCCCGGCTTGGCAAACGGCGGCAAATCCGCATGGATCGCCACCGGCGCCACATCCTTGATCTTGGGTTTGATGTTGTCCGGGACCTTGATGCCGAAGTTGTTGAGCATGGTGCGGAAGGTCTGCTCGGTAAAGGCGTTGTTCTTCTCGCCGGTACCTGGCAGACCCACGACCAGACCGTAACCGATCAACTGGTTGCTACGCACCCCCTCCACCGAGCTGATGTCCTTGATCCGGGCGGCATTCGCCAGCCCCAAGGGCAGCAGACAGCAGAGCAGAGTCACGAGACGGAGTGACTTCATAACATCTCCTAGAGCGGCCACCAGGGACCATTGAAAAAGCTGGTAAGCCATCCCTGTTCCTGGGTATTGGCCAGATCGCCGGTACCACCGTAATAAATGCGGGCATTGGCGACTTTCTGGGATGACACACTGTTATCCGAGGTGACATCCTCCGGTCTAATCAGGCCGGTGATACGGATATACTCATTGCCATTGTTGAGCATGATCCACTTCTCACCTCGTACCAGCAGATTGCCATTGGGTAATACCTTGGCAACACTGACCGAAATATTGCCCTGCAAACTGTTGCTTTGATCTGCTTTTGCCTGCCCCTTGAACGCACTGTTTTGACCGATGGATGCGGAGAGATCATAGGGGCTGGCCGTAACCGGTACGCCCCCCAGCGTCACTGGTTCCAGATTAAACTTGTTGTCCTTGCCACTCTGGGTATTGGCCTTCTTCGATGCAGATGTTGATTCCGACAACTCGATGGTGATGATGTCACCCACCTTGTGTGCCTTGATATCCGAGTAGATGCCATTAACCTGATCCGGTTGAAAAATAGCACCCGTCGGCCTCACCGAGACCGGTTCCGACTCCCCGTATACGGGGGAAAACTCGGGGTCATCAGGCCTGGGTGTATTGGGAGTACTACTACACCCCCCCAACACCAGCAACCCCAGCATCCATACGCTTTTCATCATGGCTCTCCCCATTAGGTCCGCTGGATCAGGAAGGACATCATGCCATCCACCGCAGAGAGGACTTTGGAGTTCATCTCGTAGACTCGCTGAGCCTGGATAAGATTCACCAGCTCTTCGGTGACGTTAACGTTGGAGCTCTCCAGCATCCCTTGCTTAATGACTCCCATACCATCCGCCCCCGCAGTCCCCTGAATGGCGGCACCGCTGGACTGGGTTTCCAGAAACATGTTCTCACCCATCGGCTGCAGGCCACTGGCATTAACAAAGTCTGACAGGGTGATCTGTCCGACCACCTGAGAGGCTCCATCCCCCTTGAGCTGTACCGAGACCTGACCATCAGTACCGACAGTGACACTCTGGGCATTTTCCGGAATCTGGATTTCTGGCTGCAGAGGATAGCCGTTACCCGGTGTCACTATGGTGCCTTCACTGTTAAGGGTGAATTGCCCATTACGGGTATAGGCAAGGCTGCCGTCGGGCAATTGGATTTCAAAGTAGCCACGACCACTGATCATCAGATCCAGCGAATTGTCAGTCGTCTGTACGTTGCCCTGGCTGTGGTTTTTCTGGGTGGCCACGACCTTGGCTCCAGCACCGAGCATCAAGCCGGAGGGGAGCTCGGTATCGGCCGACGAACGGCCACCGGGCTGATTAATGTTCTGATAAAGCAAATCTTCAAAAATAGCCCGCGATTTCTTGAAACCAACGGTGCTGGCGTTCGCTAGGTTGTTCGATGTGACCGAAATATTGGTCTGCTGAGCATCCAACCCGGTCTTGCTGATCCAGAGTGCAGGATTCATAGGTAACTCCTCGATTAGCTGATACGCAGCAACTGGGTTTGGGCCTCGTCATTCTCTTCGGCCGTTTTCATCATCTTGACTTGGGTTTCAAACTGTCGTTGTAACCTGATCAGGTTGGTCATCTCATCCACCACATTGACGTTGCTCCCCTCCAGGGAGCCGGCAATCAGGCCAACATTGGCCGAGGCGGGTTCATTCTGGCCATCCTTGCGCCGGAACAGACCATCTTGCCCCTTCTCTACCGCATCGGCAGCCGGGTTAACCAGCTTGATCCGCTGAAAATCTTCCGACAAGTTCGCAGCTGCCCCTTCAGGACGACCACTGATAGTGCCATCCCGATTGATTTCGAGTTTCTCCATCGGCATTGGCAGCACGATGGGTTGACCACCGTCATCCACGACGTTCAGACCGGTCGAGGTTTGCAGGTTACCAGTCGCATTGACCTGCAGATTTCCCATACGGGTATAGGCCTCCCCCCCCTTGGGATCTTGCACTGCAATCCAGCCGGGACCATCCACCGCCACGTCAAGATCCCGCCCCGTGGTCATCAACATGCCATGCTGCAAGTTCTGGCCGGGACGTTCCGTCATGGCAAATACCCGACTGGGCAGCCCCTCACCAAAAGCCTGCATGCTGCGGGCCTGCTCGAAATCTGATTTAAAGCCGGTGGTATTGGCATTGGCGAGGTTATTACCGCGAACAGCCAGGCTGTTCATGTTCTCTTTGGCCCCGGACATGGCGATATAAAGCAGGTGATCCATGGGATTCTCCGTCAAACAGATGACTCTGACAGCAGAGCTGCAATTTGGATGCCAACAGAAGGGGGAATGCCGCACCATTCGGCAGCAGAGATCTATAAAAAAACGGGGCACCCAAGGTGCCCCGTTGCCGGAGAGGAATTAACGGATCTGCAAGATGGTCTGCTGCAGCGAACTATTTACCTCCAGAGAGCGGGAGTTGGCCTGGAAGTTACGCTGGGCAGTGATCAGGTCAACCAGTTCGGAGGTCAAATCCACGTTGGATTGCTCCAGCGCCGACGATTTGATGGTACCGAAGGTGCCGGAGTTGGGCGTTCCCGGCAATGCATCGCCGGAGAGCAGGGATTGCCGCCAGGAGGTATCTCCTATCTGGGTCAACCCTTGTGAGTTGGCAAACTTTGCCATGGCCACCATGGCCACCTTGATGGTTGTCGCGTTACTGTAAGTCGCGGACACAATGCCATCCGGCGTGATCTCGACTTTGGTCAAACGGCCGACTGTGGAACCATCCTGTGACAACTTGTTGACTTCGAACGGTGAGGCATATTGGGTTATTGTGCCCAACGAAATCTCAAAGGTCTGAGTGGGATCAGCACCATTAGTGATGATGCCTGCGCCGCCTGCCCCCAACGCCACTGTTTGAATTGTTGCAGGGGTAGTTGGGGTGATCATTTTACCATCGGCACCAAAGGTAAAACGAGCAGCTAACGGTACAGGATTCACACCTGTTGCCATCTGGGTTTGAACCCCGCTATCAATATCAATAGGCTTGTCGCCCTCATATAAATACATACGCCATGCTGTAGGATCTGCCGGTTTGGTAGGATCCGCATCGCTTGCTTCTTTGACGAAATACTGGGTGATGGTATGGGGTTCACCTAAAGAGTCGTACACCACAACAGACGTGGAAGACGAGTAAGTTTTCGAGTCTTTTGGATCAAAACTCGACAGACTGCCAACCACAGGAGGCACCGCAAGAGGATCCGGCATTGTTCCCGCCGACAAGGGGGTCGCCTTGGAAGGCAAATTGAAGCTCGCTTCAACCTTGCTGGTCTTTATAGGCTCACCCGCTCGATCCGGTATCTGGATCGGCTTGGTCGCATTGATACTCACAGCTTTCGGCGTACCGTCAGCATTAATTTCATAACCTTGCAGATAATGGCCCTGATTGTTAACCATATAACTGTTTTCATTGAGCTTGAACGCGCCAGCCCGAGTATAGGTGCGATCCAGGTTAGTCAAGCTGTCAGAGGTCACAAAGAAGCCATTCCCCTGAATAGCCAAATCCAGCGCGTTATTGGTAAATTGCAGAGCCCCCTGATGAAACTGCTGAGCCACCGCACCGGTCGCCACACCGTTACCAACCTGGGTCTTGGCATTGACAAAAATGGAGTTGGCGTAGACATCCGCAAACTCGGCACGGGACTCTTTAAAGCCCGTAGTATTAACGTTCGCAATGTTGTTAGCGGTGACGTTCAAGTCTTTTTGTGCCGCGTTAACACCGCTCAAGGCATTGTTAAATGACATATCCAGCTCCTTAGATCGATGCTGTCGACGTGGTTTTTGACGGAGTAACCGTCTGGTTTGCATTGGTTCCTGATATTTGAAGGACGGAACTCAGCAGGGTACTGCCCAATCCCTTCAAGTTGAGCAGTGTGGGGTTTGTTGCATTCCCCAAGGCAACGCTATCGACCTTGCCATAAGCGTATGTAGGGATAGTTTCCGCCTTGCCATCCACACTGCCACTGGCCTTGAGCACAT
The DNA here is from genome assembly GCF_049170575.1 of Aeromonas sp. 604282. NCBI lineage: Bacteria > Pseudomonadati > Pseudomonadota > Gammaproteobacteria > Aeromonadales > Aeromonadaceae > Aeromonas > Aeromonas sp. 604282. The sequence continues at coordinate 193,638 of NZ_JAAKMV010000005.1, forward strand.
ATTTTCCAGGTTTGACCCGGTTACCTGCCTTGTCAGTGCCATCCCAGGCGATCTCCACATTGCCCTTCTGCTCTCCTTCCAGGCTAAACTCCTTGATAACCTGGCCAGCTTCATCTTCCACGGTAATCTTTATTCCCGCATATTTATTGGCAGTGCCAACCTGCACTACGCCTGAGATAGGGCCCTCCTTGTCCAGATAGCCAACATTGCTGGGCAAGAGCACATTCTGGCCAACCAGAGAAGAGGCTTGCAGAGCCTGGCTGGAGATCATTTGCTCATTGAGCTTGCCCATCTGGGTAGACAGACTGTTGATCCCCTCCGAGGTCGACATGGAAGCCATCTGGGAGAGCATCTGGGCATTGTCCACCGGCTTGAAGGGATCCTGATATGACAGTTGCATGGTCAGCAGTTTCATAAACGAAGCCTGATCCAGCTCTTTCTTCGGCGTAGTGGTGGTGCCAGTAGTCTGGGCCGTGGTACGGCCAATGCCGTTCACACTGTTGGTGGTATCGACCATGTTGCATCCCTCCTATCAGGATTTGCCAAGCTGAAGCGTCTGCTGCAGCATCTTCTTGGCCGAATCTGCAACCTGTACGTTGGTCTGGTAGCTGCGCGAGGCATTGATCATGTCAGCCATCTCTTCAACCATGTTGACATTTGGTTTGAAGATAAAGCCATCCTTGTCCGCCATCGGGTGGTTAGGGTTGTACTCCTTGAGCAGTGGAGCCTTGCTTTCGACAATACCCTTCACCTCAACGCCGACCGACCCCTGTTTATCTGACATGGCTTGATCGAGCTGAGCGGCAAAAATTGGCCGCCTGGCGTGGTAAGTGTTTTCCACGCTGGAGCTGACGCTGTCCGCGTTGGCCATATTGCTGGCAACCGTGTTGAGACGCACAGACTGCGCACTCATGGCCGAGCCGGCAATATCAAAGACCTTGAACAAACTCATCACTGCTCTCCTTTCAGGGCTTTAAGCAAGCCACTGATCTTGCGGTTCATAAATTCCAGGGAGGTTTGGTACTCCAGACTGTTGCGCAAGAACTCGCTCCGCTCCTGCTGCACATCCACCGTGTTGCCATCACCCGTATCGGGCTGCAACGGATTGCGGTATTGGACAGTACCGGGGGCATCCATATTCAAGGCAAAGTGCTTTTCACTGGTTGTTACCAGGCCAAAACCCTGTTTATGCTGGGCATCCTGCAACGCCTGTGCAAAGTTGATATCTCTTGCTTTAAAACCTGGCGTGTCCGCATTGGCGATATTACTGGACAACACCTCGGCACGCTTGGCGCGAACACCCAGCGTGTATTGATGGATACCAAATGCCTTGTCAAATGAAAAAGCCATAGCACACCTCCTGCTTGGTATATTTTGCCTGCAAGAGATGTGCCAGACGATTTACAAGACTCTGCTGGCTGTCGAGTCCAGGTATGCTCAACCTTGTGGACGGAATGAAAAGCTCTGCAGTGCGGTATATAGGAACATGGCACAATGCCATCATGAATGGAGCCGAAAAGAGAGAAGGAGGCGCAGTGCCTCCCCTCTTATAAACAGTGTCAACAATCCCGACACCCTCGAATACCAAGGGCTACAACGCTATTTGACCTTGTAAACAATTCCGGGATTGCAGCGTATCATCTCGAATCTGTCGGTCAGTCCCGCAAGTGATTCTGAGGCTCCCAGCATCAAGTACCCACCAGGATTGAGGCTGGAGGCAAACTGGTTGAGGATTTTTGACTTCACTTCCGGTGCAAAATAGATAAGCACATTACGGCAAAAAATGATGTCAAATTTACCGAGCAGACTATAGCTTTCCAGCAGATTAAGCGGCCGGAAGGTGGTCAATTTTCTGACTCGCTCTACCACCCGCATTTTGTTATCACCATAGGGTTCAAAAAACATCTTCTTGCGCTCTGGCGACAATCCGCGGGCCAATGCCAGACTGTCATATACCCCTTCCTTACACTGATTCAGCATAGTAGTCGATATGTCTGTCCCGACAATCTGCACCCCACCAGGCAAGGTGCCAGGTTTCTTCATCTGCTGCTCCAGCGCAGTCATGGCGATAGAATAGGGCTCCTGCCCCGAAGACGAAGCGGCAGACCAAATCTTGACAGGACGACCACTTTTACCCAGCTCAGGAAAAATCTTGTCGGTCAACAGCTGGAACGGATAGGTATCGCGAAACCAGAGTGTTTCATTAGTGGTCATCGCATCAACAACCGCCATTTTCAGGTCACGCTCACGCACACTCATTGCACGGGTGACCAGTTCAGACAGACTCTCGATGCCAAACTGCGCCATCAACGGTGAGAGACGGCTCTTCACCAGATACTGTTTGTTATCACCCAGCACGATTCCGCTCTGTACCGCAAGAAAGTTGCTGAACTGTTTATATAAGTCGTCCGAAAGTGTCTTCATGCAGCTGTTCTTCTTTAATTAGAGTGCGTTTTGTACGGCTTTGGCCAATTCATCAGGCTGGAACTTGGCAATAAAGTTGTTTGCACCAACTTTTTGCACCATTGCCTGGTTAAATACACCACTGAGCGAGGTATGCAGAATAACATGCAAATCTTTGAGATTGGGATTATTCCGGATCTCGGCAGTGAAGGTATAGCCATCCATCTCAGGCATTTCGATATCAGAAATCACCAGCGCAATCTGATCCTTGATAGGGCCATTTTTGGTCATCTCCAGCAACATATTCAATGCCTCGCGGCCATCTTTTGCCAGCACACATTCGACACCGATTGCCTCAAGCGCACGCTGTACCTGTTTGCGTGCAACAGACGAGTCATCAGCAACCAGCACAGGACGCCCCAAGGTCGGATGCTCGACACTGGCTTCCACCAGCTCTTGGCTGACCTCGGTAGAAACAGGAGAGATTTCGTTGAGAATGCGCTCAACGTCGAGGATCTCGACCAACTCACCATCAACCTCGGTAACCGCCGTCATATAGTTGATACGGCCGGCCCCCTTGGGGGGAGGCAGAATAGACTCCCAATTCATATTGATAATGCGTTCCACAGAGTGAACCAAAAAACCCTGAATAGAACGGTTGTACTCGGAGATGATAATGAAGCACTTGCTCAAATCTTCAATTGGACGCTTGCCCATCGCCATGCTGAGGTCGATGACCGAGATAGTCTGGCCTCGAATATGAGCAACCCCGCGAATACAGGAGTTCAACTTGGGCATCACGGTCAACGGGGGACACTGCAACACTTCACGCACTTTGAATACGTTGATGCCAAATCTTTGACGTCCATTAAGACGAAACAACAACAATTCCAGCCGGTTTTGCCCCACTAGCTGGGTACGTTGGTTGACCGAGTCCAGGATACTGGCCATAAACACTCCCTAAAAACGCTTGGCATTAATCATGCATGCGTGATGGATTGCGTCAGACTATCGATGTGACAACAAACAGATTCTGAAGCAATCATAGTTAAATATGGTGATATGCGTGAACAACTTATCGACCGACGAGCGAAAATGATTAACCGACTTTTACTCATCAGCCTCTTTTTTGGCTGCATATCTTCCAGCGATGCCTCGGAGGTCACAACCTATCTGAGGGAGCGGGCAGAAGAGTTCGTTTATAGCCAACTCGATCTGCAGCTGGATGCCAGAGCAGAGGTCACAGCTGCGACCCTTGATGAGAGACTCCCACTGACCCGTTGCGAAGATCTGTTGACCATCAGCTTACCAGCAAAAATGGAAATTCGCCGTAATACAACAGTTTACATTAAGTGTGAAGAAGACAAACCCTGGGATGTCTACTTACCTGTAAGGGTCAGTATTCAAAAACCCTTTGTTACCGTCACGGCTCCGATAGCCAAAGGGGATCTGCTGAGTGAAAGCCAGCTGGTAGTAGCGTTTCAGGATCAAACCCTGATCCGCGGCGACTACCTGACTGACACAGCCCCTCTTATCGGAGTCCGCAGCAAGCGGGAGATCAAACCGGGACAGCCCATCCGTTTGAGCCAAGTTTGCGTGGTATGTAAAGGGGATCAGGTCACCCTGACTGCCGAGAACAGCAATTTCCAGATCAAAACCATGGCCCGAGCCTTGCAAGATGGCAGTTTCGGAGAGATCATCAAACTCGTCAATATTCGCTCCGGCAAAACGGTGGAAGGTAAAGTCACAGCTGTCGGTGCCGCATCGGTCACTTTTTGATATCCGGAGCCTGAACAATTTTTTCTAAAGTTTTGACCTGCCGCACCGATAAACAGGTAAGCAAACCTTAAAGCAGACGAAGGTAACTAAAATGGCCATCAACAATATCAACAACTTGGCGAATAATCGGTTGCAAAATACCGCTAATAGCCAGGGGACAGGCAGCAAGTCAGTCACCTCATCGCCCGAAAACAAAGCGACCACTGTCAAGCTGGACTCAGTCTCCTTGACCAGTGAGGCGCAACAATTGCAAAAAATGCAACAGAATCTCAATACCGCCTCAACCGGCAACGAGAGCAAGGTTGAACGACTGAAGAAAGCCGTCGCGAGTGGCGAATATCAGGTTAACAGCGACGCTGTGGCCAAGAAGATGTTCAGTTTCGAGGCCAATCTGGACAAAGTTCTGGGATGATAGATTTACCTTCGTTACTGCACACCCAAGATAATTACCTCAGCCAGATGCAATGCATTCTGGAAGAGGAATTCAGCTTGCTCGAACAGCATCAGGCACTGGCCCTGCCTGCACTGACCGAGCGCAAACAGCAGCTGCTTGCTGCGATAGAAACGCTGGACAAGACCCTCGCAGAGATGCCGGAACTGGCACTGCAGCTGGCAGCCTATCCAGACGAGATGGCGCAGCTTCGTGCAAAACTGGATGCCTGCCAGGCACAAAATGATATCAACGGTCGATTGCTTGAATTGAGCATCGTCTCAAACCGTCGTCTGGCAACCTTTCTGAGTCAACTGCGCGATCGCAACAGCCTGACCTATGACGCCAAGGGTAATACTCGCTCTGGCACCCGCTCCTACGGTATCAAGGCCTGACATCTCTTATCAGGCCTTGCATTTTTGCTCGCAGTTTTAAAGCACCAGTCGCAACAACTCTCGCCCATCCTCACACGCATTGACGCGCAGTACCCCGTCCTCATAGCACCCGTAACTGGCAGGCAACTCGCCGCGCGGGAAACAGATCGACCCCGGGTTCATCAATACCCGCTCCCCCTGCAACTCCAGCACCGGCACATGGGTGTGACCGCTCAGGAACAGACTGCCCTCCGGCAGTTGTACCTCATCCGGGCGATAAAGATGACCGTGGCTGACAAACCAGCGCCGCTCATCGATCAGCAACTGGTTGTAGGGGGCTGTGATGGGAAAGCGCAACAGCATCTGATCCACTTCGGAATCGCAATTTCCCCGCACCGCGATGATTTGCGGTGCCAACTCGTTGAGTCGATCGGCCACGGCAGCCGGGTTATACCCTTCCGGCAGAGGATTGCGCGGGCCATGGTTGAGTAGATCGCCGAGCAGCAGATAGTGATCCGGCTGCCAAGATTCAAGCTGGGTCAGCACCCGCTCCAGCGCAGTAATGCTGCCGTGAATGTCGGAAATAATCGCAAGTTTCATAAGATGCTCCTCACTGCGGGCTGAAATAGAGATCCTTGGTGGCAATCGTCCCTTTCAAATTCTGGCTGGGCAGTCCCCGCAGGGTGGGATCCACCAGTCTCATCTGATTGTAATGATACACGGGGAGGATCGGCGCCTCTTCAAGCAGCAACTGTTCGGCATGCCGGTACAATTCAACCCGACTCGCACTGTCCAGCGTATTGGCAGCCTGCTCCAGCAGCAGATCAAAATCGGGATTGCAGTAGCCGCTCTCGTTGCGCAGATCCTGACAACGGAAGCTGCCCAATATGGCTGACGGCTCCACGTAATCGCCAAACAGGAAACTTCTGGCCACCTGGAAATCACCGCTATCCTTGGCCACCTGATAGGCGCCCCACTCCAGACTGTTGAGGGTGACCTGTACCCCCAGCTTCTGCCACATGGCAGCAATGGCCATTGCCATCTGCTTGTGGGTTTCTGCGCTGTTGTAGGTAATGCTCAGCTTGAGTGGATTGGCACTGTTATACCCGGCAACTGACAACAACGCTGCCGCTTTGGCCTGGCGGGTTGGCATATCTTCAAGCGCCACAGGCAATATCACCCGGGGGTAACCCGGCATCTCCGGCAACAGCGACCATGCTGCCTGTTCATCCTGCCCGCTCACCGATCCAATGAGCAACTGTCGATCAACCGCCATGGAGAGCGCCTGACGCACCCGCACATCCTGCAGTTCGGGGCGCTTCAAATTGAACGCATAGAGATAGGTACCAAACAGCGGCAAGCCCCAGAGCCGCTCCGGAGATTCGCGCTTCATCTTCTGGTAATAGCCGAGGGAGACCTTGTTGGTGAGCTGGATTTCACCAGCCTCATAGCGCAGCCGTTCGGCATGTTGCGAAGTGATCGGCAGATAGGTGACCCGTCCGATACGGGTGTGAAGGTCATCCCAGTAGTGGATATTGCGCTCGGCTTCTATCCGCTCGTTTGGCGTCCAACTTGTCAGCCGGTAAGCACCATTGCTCACCAGCTTGCCGGGCTCGGTCCACTGTTTGCCAAATTTAGCTATCGCCTTCTGATTGACCGGCACAAAGGGGCGCTGACTGATGAGCTGCAGGAAATAGGGAGCCGGCCGCTCCAGGGTGATTTTCAAAATCTGATCACTTTGCGCTTCAATGCCCAGATTGCCGAGCTCCAGCGCACCGGCATAGATGGATTGCGCATTGTTGATCCCCGTCGCCAGCAGCAATCCGGCAGAAGGGGAGTTGATGGCCGGATCGAGCAGACGGCGCCAGGCATAGACGAAATCAGCGGCCACCAGCGGCTCGCCATTGGACCATTTCAGTTGAGGGCGCAGGAAGAATCGCCACTCCAGCCCATCGTCACTCACCTCCCAGCGCTGGGCCTGAGCAGGAACGATATTCCCCTGCCCATCATCACTGACCAGCCCTTCAAACAGATCGACCAGTACCGCCTCCCCCGGAAAACCGGATCGCACCAGCGCCGGATCCAGTGACTCCGGCTCGGCACCGTTGCCCTTGACCAGGGTTTGCCGATCGGCAAGCAGAGGCTGCTGCTCAACGGTGGTGGCATGGGCCAGGGGCCCAGCCAGCACGGCAAGCAATAGCGGGGAGAGCCAGCGTTGCGCCAGCTTGGGGAAGAAACCATACCTCATGACAAAACCTCGAATAACACCACTGCAGGAGGGGAAGGCCGACGGCGCGCCTGATGAATGCCTGATGCCGCTCTTGTTATCCCCGAAAACGCCCCGTATTGTATCGGGCTTGCCCGGGAGATGGAGTCTTTCGGGTTAATTTTTTCAGGAGTTTTTATGGGTTATGAGTGGCTGGCCCTCGCGTCGGCCAGTTTATGGGCAGTTGCAGCGCTAATTTCGGTCAAACCGGCCCGTCATCTCGGCGCATTTGCCTACAGCCGCTGGCGCATGTTTCTGGTCAGCCTGATGCTCGGCACCATGAGTCTGCTCACCGGTGGCTGGCAAACCCTCACCGCAAACGCCCTGCCCCTGCTCGCCATCTCGGGGCTGGTCGGCATCTTCGTGGGCGATACGGCGCTGTTTGCCTGCATGAACCGGTTGGGGCCAAGACGCAGTGCCCTGCTTTTTTCCTGCCATGCGCTGTTTTCCGCCCTGCTTGGGCTCTGGCTCTTTAATGAACAGCTGACGGGCTGGCGACTGCTGGGGGCCATGCTGGTCTTTGCCGGCGTGATGCTGGCGATCCTGTTTGGCAGACGCAGTAGCAGCAACGAGTGGGAGCAGATCCGTGGCAATCTGGCGCTGGGAGTTGGCCTTGGCCTGACGGCGGCACTGTGTCAGAGCGTGGGAGCCATCATCGCCAAGCCAGTGATGATGAGTGGTGAGGTGGACGCGGTGAGTGCATCGGGTATCCGGATGGGCAGTGCCCTGCTGGCCCACTGCGTCCTGCGGCTGGGGCGCTTGCCGCTCGCCATGCCGCTCAAACCGGTGAGTCGCCAGATCCTCGCCATGATTGCCACCAACGGTTTTCTGGCGATGGGACTGGGGATGACGCTGATCCTGATGGCGTTGCGGCAAGGCGAGGTGGGCATGGTGGCGATTCTCTCCTCCACCACTCCGGTACTGCTGCTGCCGCTGTTGTGGTGGCACTCGGGGGAGCGGCCATCCGTTGCCGCCTGGGCGGGGGCACTGATTGCCACCCTGGGTACGGCACTGGTGCTGGGTTTCAGCACTCATTGACACCCGGCACCATCCCAGCTCAGAACAGGGCAATCTCCTCAGCGGTCAACTCACGGTATTCACCGGGAGCTAGCGCCTCATCCAGCGTCAGGCCACCAATTCGCTCGCGATGCAGTCCCACCACCTTGTTTCCGATGGAGGCAAACATTCGCTTGACCTGATGGTACTTGCCTTCATGAATGGTCAGCCTGGCCTCACACTCCCCGAGGATTTCAAGCTGGGCTGGACGGGTTTTGTCGGTCTCATTGCGCAGGTAGACCCCTTCGGCGAACAACTCGATCGCATCCTGGCTCACCGGATCGGCCAGCCATACATGATAGGTTTTGGCACATTCACGGCGCGGCGAGGTGATGCGGTGGGACCATTGACCATCGTCGGTCACCAGCACCAGCCCGGTGGTATCGAGGTCAAGGCGCCCCACTACATGCAGCTTGCCCATGGCCGGCTCATCCATCAGGAAGAAGACTGTCGGATGATCCGGATCCTCGTTGGAGCAGACGTAACCTTCTGGCTTGTGCAACATGAAATAGCGGTTGCGCTGCTCCAATGTCAGCAATACGCCGTCAAACTCGACCTGACTCTGCTCATTGATATGAAAGGCGGGCTGCTTGACAACAATACCATCCACCATGACCTCTCCCTGACGGATCAGTTTGCCAGCCAGCGAACGGGTCAAATCGGAACAATCGCACAGAAATTTATCAAGCCGCATGCACAACCTCGGAGTCCAACAAGTAAAGGGGCGTCATTATATCGGGCGGAGGAGACAACGCCACTGTTAAGGAGCTGCCAATTATGACGAACCAACCATCCGATGTTACACTTCTCGGGTGCGAGCCATTCGCACGATACACATAATAATAAGAGTCAGGAAGCCCTCATGAAGTCTCAAGCATCCTACCCCGTCATTCCCGTCAACCAGCTGAAACCCGGCATGTATGTGATTGCTATTGCCAGCCAGACAGGTGGGATGGAGATCGCCCAGATGGGCTTGGTGACCAGCGTGGCGCAAATTGCCAATCTGGTACGTCAGGGGGTGCTCACGGTACGCATCGATCTGGCCCGCAGCAAGCTGGGCAGTGCCGAAAGCGACGCCGTTACCTCCCCCGATCTCAATGCCAACAGCGCCCAGGTAGGGCGCCGTGCCAGTGCCAACGGCGAAGGACGGGAGCTTAAAATCCGCCGCCTCTATCAGGAAGCGCGCGAGCTGCAAGGCAAGTTCATTCGCCACCTCAAGGCGGGTGAGCCCATCGACATCACTCCGCTGGCCGAAGTCGCCGAAGAGATGGTGGACACCATGTTCACCCACGGCGATGCCATGCTCTGTCTGGCTCGTATTCGCGCCAAGGATGCCTACCTGATGGAGCACTCCATGAACGTGGCCATTCTGCTGGCCAACTTCGGCCGCTATCTGGGACTGGAGCGCAGCGTGCTCAAGGAGCTGACCCTGGGTGGCCTGCTGCACGACGTGGGCAAGATCATGACCCCGGACGAGGTGCTCCACAAACCGGGCAAGCTGACCGATGAGGAGTTCGCCATCATGCGTCAGCATGTGGTGCACAGTTACGAGATCCTCAGCAATACCCCTGGCATCACCCCCACCATGCTGGAAGTGGCCGCCAACCACCACGAGCGGCTCGATGGCTCCGGCTACCCGCAGCGATTCAAGGGAGAGCAGCTCTCTCTCTATACCCGGATGAGCGGCATCGTCGATGTCTATGATGCCATCACTGCAGATCGGGTCTACAAAGCGGGTATGCAGCCGACCCAGGCCTTCCGCATTCTGCTCAAGGGGATCAATCAGCACTTTGATGCAGAACTGGTTACCAAGTTCATCAAGTGCATGGGAGTCTATCCGGTGGGAACCCTGGTACAGCTCTCAAACCAGCGCCTGGCTATCGTGATGCAGCGCAACGAGCAGCAGCCGCTCAAGCCGGTGGTCAAGGTGATCTATCACGCCACCCAGCGTCACTACCTCGACGTACAGTGGCTGGATCTGGCCAAGTCAGGGGTGCAGGAGAGCATCGAAAACACGGTCGACCCCAAAGAGTTTGGCATCAACCTCGCCAACTTCTTCTAAATCTCTCACCTCGGATATTCATGATTGGCGCTGGCTGTCGAGCCAGTGCTGGATCAGAAACTCCTCATCCAGCGGCGAGAGATCAAAACGCAGGCTGGCCTCTTCAATGGCGGCGATATCGTGCTGGTGATGCTCGCTGAGCCAAAGCACCGCACGACGTAAATCTTCACCATGGGGGAGCAGCAGATGGTCGCTCATGGGATACCTCCAGTAGGCTGCAAGGCGACCAGCGAATGTAGCCACCTCTTTCCAGTCTAGTCGGTCAATCCCTATCACCCGCGCCTCTTCACCCTCCCCCCTCAATCACTGTAATCAGCTTGTCACCGGGATCAGCAACCGAAAGCGCGCTGCCAATCCTGATCAAACTTCGTCAGCGCCGCATCCACCGCCGGCACTCTCAACAGCTGTTCGGCCACGTCGAGCGGCAGAGTGATGGACTGGCAGCCCGCCAGCAGGCAGTCGAGCGCCTGACGGGGCGTGCGGAACGACGCCGCCAGCACCTTGCTACCCGGAACATGCAGCGCCAGCAGTTGCTGCAGCTCCTGCACGGTGGCGATGCCGTCGCCCCCCTGCGCATCCAGCCGGTTGACGTAGGGCGCGACATATTCCGCCCCCGCCACCGCCGCCAGCCAACCCTGCAGCGGGGTGTAGACCGCCGTCCCCAGCGTCGGCACCCCGTTGGCGGTCAGGGTCTTGATGGCCGCCAATCCCTCTTCACATACCGGGATCTTGATCACCAGGTCGCGGTCCAGTTCACGCAGGGCAAACGCCTCACGCACCATCTCGGTCTCGGTCTTGGCCATCACCTGGGCAAACAGGCGCGCCTTGGGCCCCAGCACATCGCGCAAGGCGGGCAGCAGCTCACAGAGCGGCAATCCCCCGGCGGCGGTAATGGAAGGATTGGTGGTGACACCGGCCAACGGCAGGATCCGTGACCAGCGACGCACTGCCGCCACATCGGCGGTATCGAGATACAGCTCCATCTCTAACTCCTTAACGGGATGTTCAATATGTCGCCATTCTAGCGATAAAACATCTGCAAATAGCTTGATCGAAATCAAATCAACTTTCGAATGAAAGCAAATAGAATGCAAATACAAAAGGAGGCGGTATGATTTTTGACCTGCAACGATATTCAACTCACGATGGCCCCGGCATTCGCACCCTGGTGTTTCTCAAGGGGTGCTCGCTGGCCTGTCGCTGGTGTCAAAACCCGGAAAGCCGCTCTCCCAAGCCGGACATACTACTCGACCGGCGCCAATGCATCGAGGGATGCCAGCTCTGCAGCCAGGCGTGTCCGGCAATCTTGCGTGACAGCAAGGGCATCCAGCTCAGCCGTTCTGCCCTCAAGGCCGACGATATGGAACGGCTGCGCGGCCTCTGCCCCAGCGAAGCGCTACAGGTGTGCGGTCGGGATGACACCCTGGACACCCTGATGGACACCATCTTGCGGGATCGCCCCTTCTTCGAGCGCAGCGGCGGTGGCGTCACCCTCTCCGGCGGCGAGCCCTTCATGCAGCCCGACTTTGCCGCGTCCCTGCTCGCCCGCTGCAAGGCAGAAGGGCTGCACACGGCGGTCGAGAGCTGCCTGCATGTGCCCTGGCACCAGATTGAGCAAAGCCTCCCCTCACTGGATCTGGTGCTGGCGGATCTCAAACACGTGGATAAAGAACGTTTCTTCCACTGGACCCGCGGCAAGGTTGAGCAGCCCATCGCGAACCTCAAGCGCCTCGCCGAGCGCGGCGTGCCCATGCAGATCCGGGTGCCGCTCATTCCCGGCTTCAATGCCGACCGCGCATCGATCAGCGCCATCATCGACACCGCCGCCAGCCTCTGCACCGTGCAGGAGATCCACTTCCTCCCCTATCACACCCTGGGGATGGGCAAATATGCCCTGCTGGATCTGCCCTATCAGGCGCCGGACACACCGCTCGACGCTCCCGATTTACTCCACTTTGCCCATGCATACGCCCAACGTCAGGGGCTGACCCCTGTGACCAGAGGATAAGATCATGACCCAGCTCGACCTCAATACCCTCAGCCCGCGGATCCGCGCCCACAAAGAGAGCCTGATCCACATCGTTCAGCCGCCGGTCTGCACCGAGCGTGCCCGCCACTACACCGAGGCCTATCAGGCTCATCTCGCCCGGCCGCTGCCGGTGCGCCGCGCCCTGGCGCTGGCTCATCACCTCAAGGAGCGCACCATCTGGATCAAGCACGACGAGCTTATCGTCGGCAATCAGGCCAGTCAGGTACGGGCGGCCCCGCTCTTTCCCGAATACACGGTGAGCTGGATTGAGAAGGAGATCGACGAGCTGGCAGACCGTCCCGGCGCCGGTTTTGCAGTCAGCGAAACCGACAAGGAGATCATCCACGCCCTCACCCCCTTCTGGCGCGGCCAGACGGTGCAGGATCGCTGCTTCGGCCTCTTTACCGACGAGCAAAAAGCGCTGCTGGAGAGCGGCATCATCAAGGCCGAGGGCAACATGACCTCGGGGGATGCCCACCTCGCGGTCAACTATGAGGAGCTGCTCACGCTGGGTCTCGATGGCTTCAAGGCCAAGGTGGCCGAGCGCCGCAGTCGGCTGGATTTGGCGGATTGGGCCGATCTGCAGCGCGAGCAGTTCCTGCACGCCGTCGCCATCACTCTGGATGCGGTCAGCGCTCACATCGGGCGCTACGCTGCCCTTGCCCGTGACATGGCAGCACAAGAATCTCGCCCCGAGCGCCGAAACGAGCTTGAGACCATCGCGCTCAACTGCGCCCACATCGCCCACCAGTCCCCCGAGACCTTTTGGCAGGCACTGCAGCTCTGCTACTTTATCCAGCTCATCCTGCAGATCGAATCCAACGGTCACTCGGTGTCGTTTGGCCGGATGGATCAGTACCTCTACCCCTGGTATCGCCGCGAGGTGGAATTGTCGGAATCCCTGCCTCGGACGCGCGCCATCGAGCTGCTGCAAGGGTGCTGGCTCAAGTTGCTGGAGGTGAACAAGATCCGCTCCGGCACCCACTCCAAGGCATCCGCCGGCAGCCCGCTCTATCAGAACGTCACCATCGGCGGCCAGAACTGGCGGGATGGTGCAGCCCATGACGCGGTCAATGGCCTCTCCTACGCGATTCTGGAGTCCTGTGGCCAGCTGCGCTCCACCCAGCCCAACCTCTCGGTGCGCTACCACGCCGGGATGAGCGAGGATTTCCTCGACGCCTGCATTCAGGTGATCCGCTGCGGCTTTGGCATGCCCGCCTTCAACAACGACGAGGTGGTGATCCCCGAGTTCATCAAGCTCGGGGTGAGCGTGGAGGATGCCCACCACTACGCCGCCATCGGCTGCATCGAGACCGCCGTGCCCGGCAAGTGGGGCTACCGCTGCACCGGCATGAGCTTTATCAACTTCGCCCGCATCCTGCTGGCCTCCCTTGATGGTGGCCGCGATGCCACCACCGGCAAGGTCTTCCTGCCCCAATCCCAGTCGCTGCGGGAAGGGACCTTTGGCAACTTTGACGAGGTGATGGCCCGTTGGGATGAGCAGGTGCGCTACTTCACCCGCAAATCCATCGAGATCGACTGCGTGGTCGACAGCGTGCTGGAGGCTCAAGCCCATGACATCCTCTGCAGCGCCCTGGTGGATGACTGCATCGAACGCGGCAAGACCATCAAGGAGGGGGGCGCCGTCTATGACTGGGTCTCAGGTCTGCAGGTGGGGATCGCCAACCTTGGTAACAGCCTGGCTGCCCTAAAGAAACTGGTGTTCGAACAGGGGATAGTGGATCAGCAAGAGCTGGCCGAAGCACTCGAGCAAGATTTTTCAGGACTGGCGGGGGAGCAGCTGCGCCAGCGCCTCACCAATGCCGCCCCCAAATATGGCAACGATCTGGATGAGGTAGACATGCTGCTGGTAAAGGCTTACCAGAGCTACATCGACGAGCTCAAGGGGCTGCACAACACCCGCTTCGGCCGCGGCCCCATCGGCGGTACCTACTATGCGGGCACCTCCTCCATCTCCGCCAACGTGCCGTTCGGTGCCGCCACCATGGCCACCCCGGATGGTCGCCATGCCCGCACGCCGCTGGCGGAAGGGGCCAGCCCCTCCTCGGGTTCTGATCGTCTCGGCCCGACGGCGGTGTTCAACTCCATCGGCAAGCTGCCCACGGCGGCCATCCTCGGCGGGGTGCTGCTCAACCAGAAGCTGAGCCCTGCGAGCCTTGAGAACGAGCGGGACAAGGCCAAACTGATGAGCCTGCTGCGCACCTTCTTCGAGGTGCACAAGGGATGGCACGTGCAGTACAACATCGTCTCGCGCGAGACCCTGCTGGCGGCCAAGGCCAATCCGGATCAATACCGGGATCTGGTGGTACGGGTGGCGGGCTATTCGGCCTTCTTCACCGCCTTATCCCCGGATGCGCAAGATGATATCATCGCCCGCACCGAGCACAGTCTCTGACGGGGCGCTCCCCATGGCGCCTGTGACGTCATATGATTGGCAAGCCACCCCATGGGTGGCTTGCCGCTATCCAACACCTTCTATGTGAGCGCACCATGAATCCACGCCACCAACTGATCCTCACTCTGGTCCATCAGGCTCGCAAGATGAGCGTGAGTGAACTCTCCCGACACACCGGCGTGTCTGAGGTGACGGTGCGCAACGACCTCACCGCGCTGGAGAAGCAGGGACTGCTCAGACGGGTACACGGCTCGGCCATGGCGCTGGAGACCGATGACCCGGATGCCCGGATGAATATCAATTACCTGCTCAAGGAGCGCCTCGCCGAGCGAGCCGCCCAGCTGGTGGAAGATGGCGAGACGGTCTTTATCGAGGGGGGCAGCGCCAACGCCATGCTGGCGCGCCATCTGGCCCTGCACAAACGGGTCACCATTATCACCATCAGCAGCTATATCGCCCATCTGCTCAAAGACACCCCGGCTCAGGTGGTGCTGCTCGGCGGGCTGTTCCAGCATCAGAGCGAGAGCGTGGTAGGGCCGCTCACTCGCCTCTGCATCGAGCAGGTGCACTTCTCCAAGGCCTTTATCGGGGTGGATGGCTTTCATCCCGAGATGGGTTTCACCGGCCGCGACATGATGCGGGCCGACGTGGTCAACAGCGTGCTGGCCAAGGGGATGACCAATGTGGTGATCACCGACAGCAGCAAATTTGGCGCCATCCACCCGAGTCAGCTTGGCGCGCCGGGCCAGATCAAGGTGCTGGTTACCGATGATGCCCTGCCCGCCCCCATGCGGGCCACCCTGGCCGCACGCGGCATCACAGTGCACTGCGTCTCTGCCTGAATCGCACCTGGCCCCCGTTGCCGGGTTGCTCCCCCGCCGGTCGGCTTGACGGCGCCCACCCTGGCGGGGGTATGCTCGTCCTCTTTTGGCCTCTCATGGCAGAGGCCACAGACCGAAGGACACCGCATGCACACCAAAGACAAGTTTTTGGCCGCTCTGGTCATCCTCTGCTGGGGGCTTAACTTCGTGGCCATCAAGTGGGGGCTGGAGGGGAGCCCCCCACTGCTGCTGGGTGCGCTGCGCTTTATCGGCGTGGTCTTCCCCGCCATCTTGCTGGTACCCAAACCCGCCATGCCCTGGCGCTGGCTGCTGGCCTATGGCGGCGCCATCAGCCTCGGTCAATTCGCATTTTTGTTCAGTGCCATGAAATTCGGCATGCCCGCAGGTATGGCCTCGCTGGTGCTGCAATCCCAGGTGGTATTCACCCTGCTTTTTGCAATGATCTGGCTGGGGGAGCGCTGGCAATCCCACCACTGGGTGGCGCTGCCCTTGGCGGGATTCGGCCTCTATCTCATCGCCACTCACGGTGAAGGCAACCTGACCTTGCTCGGGTTTATCCTGACGCTGTGCGCCGCCGCCTGTTGGGGCCTTGGCAACGTCATCAATCGCCAGATCGGGCTGCGCTACCAGACCACGCTGCCGAGCCTGATCGCCTGGGGCGGTCTGGTGCCCATACTGCCGTTTTTTGCCCTCTCCTGGCTGTTCGAGGGGCCGGAGCTGATGGCCAGCAGCCTGCTCAACTTCAGCTGGCAGGGATTATTGTGCGTGCTCTATCTCTCGTATGTCGCGACCTGGCTGGGTTACGGCCTGTGGGGACGACTGCTGATGCGCTATCCGGTGGCGCAGGTGGCACCGCTCTCCCTGCTGATCCCCTGTGTCGGCATGGTCACGGCAGCGCTGCTGCTCGATGAACATCCAACACCCTTGCAGTGGCTGGGCTCAGCTCTGGTGCTGCTCGGCTTTGTGGTCCATCTGCTGGGTAGCCGACTGCGCTGGTTCAAACCACAGAGAGCGACATGATGAGCGCCTGCCCATTTACGCTATTTCATTGACCTGACAGGATAAAATTTCCATGATGAGCCAGTCCCCATCGGGACTGACATCACCAGTGTGTGATCTGCAGGAAGCAGACTTCAGGAGAGCAAGGACATGCCATCGACCATCATCGCCGGGGAGCGCCGACTCTCCCCTATCATTCGCGCCACCGCCATCACCCTGACCCTGTGCTGGAGCCCGTTTGGCTGGAGTGCCACGCTGCCCGCTGACTTGAAGTGGGAGAGCAACAACCAGGATCCTCTCTATGCCGATCCGGCCGCCAAGCGCGGCGGCACCTTTCGCACCTTTATGACCAGCTTCCCCCTAACCCTGCGCAGATATGGCCCCGACTCCAACGGCGGCTTTGCCGGTTACGTGCGGGAAACCAACCTGCCACTGCTGAGCACCCACCCCGTCACCGGCAACCCCATGCCGATGCTGGCAAATGAGTGGGCCTTCGGCGCCGACAACAAGACCCTCTATTTTCGCATCAATCCCAAGGCACGCTGGTCAGACGGCCAGCCGGTCACTGCTGATGACTGGCTCTTTACCCTCAAAATGATGCGCAGCAAGGAGATCAACGACCCCTGGTACAACAACTACTACAGCACCCAGATCACCGACATCACCAAGTTTGATGATCACACCCTGGCTATCACCAGCGGCACCGAAAAGAGCCGCCAGGATCTGCTCGAGTCACTGCCCATCAGCCCGGAGCCGAGCCACGCCATCAAGCTCACCGCCAACTGGGTCAAGGAGTACAATTGGAAGGTGTTGCCGGTCACCGGCCCCTATCAGCTCGATCAGGTGAAAAAGGGCAAATCGGTCACCTTCAAACGGGTTGAAAACTGGTGGGGGGATGAAGAGCGCTACTTCCAGCATCGCTTCAATCCTGCACGGATCGAGATCAAGGTGCTCAGGGATCTGAACATCGCCTGGCAGCACTTCCTGCGCGGCGATCTCGACACCTTCCCGCTGGTGATGCCCAACTGGTGGCACGACAAGACCAAAACCGCGGAGTTCGAGAAGGGGTATATCGGGCGCACCTGGTTCTACAACCAGACCCCGCAATCGCCGATGGGGCTCTATCTCAACACCGCCGATCCGCTGCTGAGCAATCTCGATGTGCGGCTCGGCATCCAGCATGCCCTCAATCTCGACAAGATGCTCACCACCCTGCTGCGGGGGGATTACCAGCGACTCAACAGTTATGGTGCCGGTCAGGGGGAGTTTACCAACAGCGAGATCAAGGCCCGTCCGTTCGATCCCAAACTGGCACGGGAATACTTTGCCAAAGCAGGTTTCAACAAGGTTGGGCCACAGGGGATTTTGCAAAACGACAAGGCACAGTCACTGACCCTGGCCATCACCTACACCACGGCGGAGCACGCCCAGCGGCTCACGCTGCTGCGGGAAGAGGCCAAGAAGGCGGGACTTAATCTGGAGCTCAACCTGATGGATGCCTCGGCCGGGTTCAAATCGATGCTGGAGAAAAAGCACCAGAGTGCCTGGATGGCCTGGGCGGGCAGCCGCTATCCCGCCTATTGGGAGTTCTTCCACAAGGTCAACGCCAACAAGCCCCAGACCAACAACATTATGAACATCGATGACGATGCCATCACGGCGCTGGTGGAGCAGTATGACAAGGAGTTCGACTTTGCCAAAAAGGCTGCTCTGTCACGGCAGATCCAGCAGCGGCTCTATGAGCTGGCGAGCTTCGTCCCCGCCTATCAGGTGCCCTACACCCGGGAAAGCGCCTGGCGCTGGATAAAACTGCCAAAAGTACCTGCAACACCCAAGAGCGAGCAGCTCTACTGGCCTCTCGGGGGCGACAACAGCGGTTACAGCTATGGCGGCCTGCTGTGGATTGATGAAGAGCTAAAATCCGAGACCAGGGCAGCCATCAAGAGCGGCAAGATCTTCCCGGCCGAGCCCATCATCGACACCACCTATCGCCAGCCCTGATAGCCACAACTCGTTTGGCAAACAGACCTAAAACAAAGACCCCGCCAGATAGCGAGGTCTTTGTTGGCAACCAGTGTTGCGAATAGCTCGGTGATCAGCCGCGTTTGGCCTGCTTCTCGGCAATGGCGTCAGCCACGTCAGCCGGCTCCAGTACAATGCCTTCCTGATCCGGGGTCGGGAACACGGCAACACACAGCTCGTCCTGCTCCATACCGTCAACCCAGCGCTCCAGCCATACCTTCAGGGTGATGGACTGTGGCTTGCAATCGGCCCACTCGCCTTCGGCCCACGCCTTGGCGTACTCCGGGTGCGGCCATACCGGGATGCAATCTTCATCGTCGGTGGTCAGCATCATGACGCCATGCTCGTCAGTCAGGACGAACAGCTCTTCATGCTCGACCAGCTTGCTGATGAAGTGATCGTAACGGTAATCAGCGTTCAGTTGCAGCGCGGCATTGCGCTCGGTGTCGCTCAGTTCATAGCTCATTGGCCAAGTCTCTCTCTCGATAAAGGGCGCCATGTTCACATCTTGTCGTCAGCTTGTCCAGCTTGCAGCCCCTTGGCACCGGATGGGGAGGGCAATGACGCCAATAAGGATAGAGCAGCCTCCTCGATAACGAGACCGCCAGCCATCATATTGCCCCTTTTACAGCGCAGGGGTGATCAGCTCCACATCAGGCTGCTCGCTCAGCTTTTGCCGCAGCCAGTAGGCGGACTCCACCTCGACAAAGCAGAGCAGATCCTGGCCATTGGCCGCCATCGCCATCAGCTGCTCAAAACGCAACTGTTGTTGCTGCTCCCAGGCGGCAGCGAGTTTGGTGCCGTGGGCCTCATCCACCACTTCGCGGCGCAACTCGAACAGGTTATCGGTAATCGGGCTGTTGATCTTGGCGGCGGTGTGCCAGTACATCAGCAGGTTATCCATCATCTCGCTGTCGTAGTTGGCCAGCGCATCCAGCTCGGGTGTCTCACCGCTGTCGCTGGCGGCAAAATCACACCAGCCCGCATCGAGTGACGCCAGCTCATGAGCCCCCTTGGCATGCTTGCGCAACAGTGCAATGTCGGCCCCCTTGCGTGCAGGCAACCAGACCTCGCCCTGATGGGCATCCAGCAGGGACGTCAACGAAGCAGTGGGGTAAACCGGAAAGCGGGTACAAAGTGAATGCAGCAGGGATACCAGAGTGATCTTGACCATGAGCGATACCTTGAACAGGGCGAACAGCCACCAATAGACCGTCCGATATAAAGAAGTGCCCTATCCTACCACGTTTGGTCCGGCTCGGCCCTTGACGAAGCTGTCAGCCAACCATCTGATTACGCCGAAAAAAACAGCATTTGAAACGCAGTATCCAGCCAAAGATCAATAATTTGAGCCAGCGCCCACTAAAGTGGATCCGGGGATGCTAGTTTGCATACATCTTTAGCGTAAGGAGTAAATCCATGATTGGGATCGACCAGGTTTCTAACGAATTCGTGAACGATTTGAAAATACTGGCATGCTTTGATCCGGCCAACATGAGCCTGGGGATTAAATTACGCAGCGATATGTCTGAAGAGTTGTGCCAGGCGGCAGCCCGTCTGCATCAACAGGGCCTCATCAGCGCAGAAGATGGCGGCTATCTCACCCCGTTTGGCATGACCATGGTTGAACACCTGCAACATCTGCTGGTCGCACTCAAACCGCTTTGACCGGCTGTGGTGCCCAGAGTGCAAAGTTGAGTAGCTCCCAGCGCTCCCCTTGGTGCAGATGACAGGCAAACAGCAAAGGACCTTCGGGTCCTTTTACTTTGCCATCCACCAGCCACTCCCCCTCCCTTTCAGGCACCAGTCGCGCATTCACCTCATCGGGTTGCTGTGCAGTGCCCATCCGGACCTGGACAAATTGCTGGCAGATCACCTGCGCCTCCATCGCGGATTGAACCGGTACCGGCACATCAGAAGTCGCTGTCAGAGTGGCAACAAGCATGAGCGATAGCAGCATGATTTAGCACATCAGAAGCAAGACAAACAAAAAGCCGTGGCACCAGAGGTACCACGGCTTTCTTAAATTCTGTAAGGATTACAGAGCAGTTACGTTCTCAGCCTGCGGGCCTTTCTGACCTTGGGTCACAGAGAACTGTACGCGCTGACCTTCAGCCAGGGTACGGAAACCGTTACCTTGAATGGCGCTGAAGTGAACGAAAACGTCCGGGCCGTTTTCTTGCTGGATGAAGCCAAAACCTTTGGTTTCGTTGAAAAACTTAACGGTACCGGTGATCATGTTAGACATATCTTTAAACCTGTATTCAAAATAATTACTTATGCTTTTCAGCGGATAAAGCTCAAAAAACGGGATTAACTTATGAACAACAGGACAAGATGTAAAACATCGTATTCATTGACATAACTATCGCCCTTTCAAGCTGATTTGGATTATACGTGGCTTTATAGATTACGCAAACAAATTTATGCCCCGCCAATGACAGGGCATAAACCGCTATAAGGTGGCAGCTTCCAACGCTTCCACCAGCGCTCTGAGAAAACGGGCCGCCTCCCCGCCAGTACAGGCTCTGTGGTCAAATGTCATCGACAGCGGCAATGCCCTGACGGGACGCGCTTCACCATGTATGAACACCACTTTTTCGAACAGTTTACCTGCTCCTATGATGGCTACCTGCGGCGGCGTCACGATAGGGCTGGCATAACGGCCTGCGATGGCGCCGAAGTTGGTGAGCGTAATGGTCGCCCCCTGCAACATCTCACGCGGCACGGCGCGCGCCTTCACATCGGCGATCATCCGATCCAGCCCCAGCCGGATATCTGCCCCCTCCCGTTCGGCCACATTCTCCATCACCGGCACATAGAGGCCATGCTTTGAATCCACCGCGATGGCTACATTAACCTCTTTGAACAGACGCCGTGACAGGGTGTCGCCATCAAACCAGGCGTTCATCGAGGGCTCGGCGCGGCACGCCACGCCAATGGCCTTGATAAGGCGCACAGTCACATCCTCATCAGGGCGCCAGTGACGTAAATCCACCTCGTCGGTGATGCTGACCGGCACCACAGTCTGATGAGAGAGTTCCATCGCCTTGGCCATGGCACGCCGTGACCCTTTGAGGAACTTGTTGCCACTGCTCTGCTGGGCCTCGAATGCCTGCTGCACATCCAGCTCGGTCACCATGCTACCGCTGCCACTTCCCTGGATCCGCTCGATATCCAGACCAAGTTTTTGTGCCAGCAGGCGCACGGCAGGCATGGCTTGCACCAGCGATCCCCCCGGGGCAATGGCCCCCACCACGAAGTGATCCTCGATATGTTGCTGATGGGCACTCACCTTGCCCACCACGGTGCCATCATCTTCGCCCCCCTCGAACTCCACCAGCGGCGCACCGATATGGAGGATATCCCCCTCGGCGCCGCAGAGACGGGCAATCACCCCGGCTACCGGAGAGGGTACATCCACCAGCGCCTTGGCCGTTTCCACCGACAACAGCACCTGATCGACCGCGACGGTATCACCGGCACTCACCTTCCATTCGACGATCTCGGCTTCGGCCAACCCTTCACCCAGATCCGGTAATTTGAAAAATTTCATAGCCACTGGTTCTCCATCAGCTGGTGAGCGGCATCGGCGATATCCTGCTCGGTGATGAGGTAATACGCCTCGTTACGATAGTAGGGGACGGCGGCATCCACCCCGGTCAACCGTTTGGGTGGCGCCTTGAGGCTGGGAAGTGCCTGCTCGGTCACCCGCGCCACAATTTCGGCCCCGACCCCGAAGCTGCCACACGCCTCGTGTACCACCAGTAAACGGCCGGTCTTGCGTACCGAGGTGAGGATGGTCTCCATATCCAGCGGCTTGATGGTGGCCAGATCCAGCACCTCGCACTGGATATCCTGCTCGGCCAACAGGTTCGCCGCCCGCATCACCTCCTGAATGCAGGCCCCCCAGGCCACTACCGTGATATCCCGGCCCGGTCGCAGGGTGAAACAGACATCCAGCGGCAGGCCGACACCGTCATCCACCACCTCGGATTTCATCGAGCGATAGATGCGGTCAGGTTCGAAAAACATCACGGGATCCGGATCACGGATGGCCGAGAGCAGCAAACCATAAGCGCGCCTCGGGCTGGAGGGGATCACCACCCGCAACCCCGGAATATGGGCAAACAGCGCCTCGACACTCTCGCTGTGGTGTTCGGGCGAGTGAATGCCAGCACCATACGGGGAGCGATAGACAAGGGGACAGGAGAGGCGGCCACGGGTGCGGTTTCGCATCCGCGCCGCCTGACAGATGATCTGCTCCATCCCGGGGAAGATGAAACCCTGAAACTGGAACTCAGCCACCGGCTTGAGCCCCTGGGTCGCCATGCCGACCGCCACCCCGGCGATCAATCCCTCGGCCAGCGGCGTGTCGATCACCCGCTTGAAACCGAACTTGTCACGCAGGCCAACCGTGGCGCGAAACACCCCGCCGTTGACCCCCACATCCTCGCCGAGTACCACCACATCAGGGTCGTGTTCCATCTCGTAGTGAAGGGCCATGTTGACCGCTTCCAGCAAACTGATCTCACTCATGGCCAACCTCCTGCTTCATCCCCTTGGCAATTACTCGCTCGCGCTGGGGCAAGAGTTCGGCGGGCAGGCTGGCGTAGTGATAATCGAGCATCGCCTCCGGTGGCTGAGGCACCATCGCCTCATAACGGGCGACCGCCTGTTCGACCTCTCGGGTAGCCTCCGCCAGCATGCTCTGCTCCTGCTCTTCATCCCACCAGCCCTGGCTGTGCATATACTGGCGCAGCCGCTTGACCGGCTCTTTCGCCCAGGCTGCCTCAACCTCGGCCCCATCGCGATAGCGAGTGGCATCGTCGGCCGTGGTGTGATCGCCGAGGCGATAACTGACCGCCTCGATCAGAGTCGGCCCCTTGCCGCTACGGGCCCGTTCGACGGCACTGCGCGCGGCATCGTAGACAGCCACCACATCGTTGCCATCCACCTGCAGGCTGCGCACCCCGGCACCAATCCCCTTTTGGGCCAGCGTTGGGGCGCTCGATTGCAGCTTGCGCGGCACCGAGATCGCCCACTGGTTGTTGTTGACGATGATCACCATCGGCAGGTGCCAGACACCGGCGCAGTTGAGCCCCTCCAGAAAATCCCCCTTGGAGGTGCCGCCGTCGCCGATGGTGACCACGGCGACGCGCGGTTGATTACGCAGTTTGAAAGCCGAGGCAATACCGCAGGCGTGGGTGATCTGGGTGGCGATGGGGACGCAGATGGGGAGATCTTCTGAGGGAGTCCCATCGGGTTTGAGAAAATAACTGCCCCGCTCGTCACCACCCCAATATTGCAGGTTTTTCTCCATCGGCACGCCCCGCACATAGAGGGTGGGCATGTCCCGATAGTAGGGAACGTAGACATCCTGCGGCTGCATGGCCAGACCAATGCCAATCCCCACGGCTTCTGCGCCGAGATGGGAGGGAAAAGTACCGAGTTTGCCGGTTCGTTGCAGCGCAATCGCTTTTTTGTCATAGCTGCGCACCATCACCATATTGCGGTAGAAGGTGTGCAGTATCGCCTTGTCCAGCCAGGTCGGTAAGGTGGCGACCGGGCACCCTTCCGCATCGAGGTAACGAAGGAAAGGGATGTCGACATGGGTCATAACTGGCTCCTTGCCGTTGTGAGCGTCACCGATGCTGGTGACACCTAGATGTAAATACCTTGTTAAACAAAAAGCAAAGAGATTTACTCAGGTAAGACCAGTAGAAACTTCTTTAAAGTAGCTAAGGAGCTGAATTTTCGGCGATGAGTGGCAAGGTATGCCGTAAATGGTGCAACTTTGCAGCACCGAACGCAGGATGCAAAATGTGAAAAAGGGGAGCCTTGCTCCCCCATTGAGTTACTTCAGTCAGCCGTTACTCCAACCAGCAGTTACGCCAGCCACTGTTGCAGCTGGCTGGCCATGCCAACTGGCAGCAAGTGAGCGCGACTCAACAAGCGACTGCGCCAGGGCTCGGCCAGCAAGGTGGGGCAAATTCGCATCTCCCGTCCCCGGTCAGCCACGCGCACCAACCGATCGATGAGGGTCTCCAGTGGCGGATGCGCCGGCCAGTGAGGATAGAGGTCAGCAGTTGTGATCCCGGCCAACTCGCACACCCGCTCCTCTCCCTTCCCATCAACCGTTGGCCAAGGGTGAAGCACCTGTAGCCAACCCGGCCGTGCTGCCTCCAGCAACTGGCCCAGCGTCGGCTGCGCAAAGTGGGGATCCCCAGCGACTTTGAGCAGATGACGCGTCCCCGCCAGCACCACCACGCCGCGCGGGGGAAGTGCAAGAAGATAGTCGGCCAGCGCCTGATCCCGCCCCCTGTTGTGTTGCTGCCACCGCTCCGGGCTCATCTCCTGCCACTCGAATAAGGGCTCGCAGAGATGCACCCGTAGCCGCACATGTTCAGGGCGCACCAGATTGCTCTGGCGCAGAGCGGAAAAGAGAGCCGGAAACTCGGGGGCCATCCAGGCAGGAAAGGCGCAGGAGTCGAGCCAGACCGGATAGAGCCGGGCCAGCGTCAGCGGCTCATCCTGCCAGCTCTCCTGCCCCGTCAGCCAGGCATCGAGCAAGCCCTGATGGCGGCGATTGCCGCACTCCAGCACCAGATCGGTCATGATTCCCCAGAGCGCCGGATCACACAGCCAGGCGTGCTGGCGCCGGATAAAATCCGGGTGCCAATGCGGCTCCCCCAGCCCCACCAGCTTACCCGCCAGCAAGGCTTCCCGGATGGCGGCAACCGGGGTCATGCGTCCTCCTCCTGCCGGATGTGCGGTTGCTGCCCGACCCCATAGACCCGCTCACAAATAAAAGTGCCGATCTTTGCCAGCCAGTCGGGATGCACCATCTCCTGATGCAGGCAGGGGAAGCGCTCATAGCGGATTTCGCCTTTTGTCAGCGACGCCCAGCCGCGTCCATCCAGCCAGGGTTGGCGGGAGGCTGACGCCTCGATAAAGATGACGTCCCCGTGGTAGCAGTAATCGACCGGCTCACGGATCAGTCGGTTGTTGTGGCCAACCAGCTCAATCATGGCGCTCACCACCTGCTCGTCGAGCATGGCCAGCGCACTCCCCTCCGCCCCCAGTCGGGCCACCACCTCGGCGCGAGTAAGGGAATCGAGCGCGTCGTCCGCAACCGCAATGCCTCCCATCCGCAGCAACGCATCGAGCATCCGCTGCTCGTCGGGCAACGGCTGGGTCTGCCACTGCTGACAGGGGTAGGCATCGAGCAGCAGCACCATGGCCACCTCTTGTCCCTGCTCTTGCAACATGGCGGCCATCCGGTGCACCAGCATGCCCCCGAGTGACCAGCCGAGCAGCCAGTAGGGCCCCTCGCTCTGCTGACGACGCAGCTCGGTCACATAGTCGAGTGCCAGCTCGTCGAAGCTGGCGGGCAGCGGGGCATCCGGCTGGCAGAGCGCCCTTGCCTGCAGGGCATAGACCGCCATGTCGGCCGGCAGATGGGGCACCAGCGGCGCATAACACCAGCCGAGCCCCCCTGCGGGATGGACGCAAAAGAGGGTGGGGCACGATGTACCCGATTGAGCATCATGCGCCCGCAGGGGCAACAGCATGGGCATGGCCTCCCGCTCGCCGCCCAGACGGCGCGCCAGCTGGGCGGGGCTCGGCGCTTCGAACAGACTGGCCAAAGTGAACGCCTGTCCGGTCGACTCTTCAATGCGCACCACCAGTTGAGCCGCCAGCAGGGAGTGGCCGCCGAGGGCAAAGAAGTTATCGTCGGCGCCGACCCGCACCAGCCCCAGTATCTCGGCGAAGAGGCGACAGAGCCGCTCCTCCAGCAGGGTTTTCGGCAGTGACTGACCCACCGCCGACGCCATGTCGGGCAGTGGCAGCCCCTTGCGATCCAGCTTGCCATTGGGAGTGAGCGGCAGCTCAGCCAGAGTGACCAGGAGCCCCGGCACCATGTAGTCAGGCAAGGCAGCGCCAAGGGCAGGTGCCAGCTCGGCCAGCGTCAGCTCGCTGCTATCTGCGGCCACCACATAGGCCACCAGACGGCGATCGCCGGGGGTAAATTCGGGGGCCAGCACCACCGCCTGCGCCACCCGGGGATGGCGCAGCAGCACCTGTTCGATCTCCTCCAGTTCAATGCGCTGGCCGCGGATCTTCACCTGAAAATCGAGGCGCCCCAGATACTCGATGGCGCCATCCTCGCGCCAGGCGGCCAGATCGCCGCTGCGATAGAGCCGTCCCGCGCCGAAGGGGTTGGCAATAAAGCGCTCGGCGGTGAGCTCGGGCTGGCCAAAGTAGCCATCCGCCACCTGCACGCCGCCGATCCAGAGCTCCCCCGCCACACCGGGGGGCACCGGTTGCAACCAGGGGTCGAGAATGTGGATGCTGGTATTCCAGACCGGATAGCCGATGGGCACGCTGGTTACAGCCTCGTCTGCCCGGCAGGGATACCAAGTGACATCCACCGCCGCCTCGGTCGGGCCATAGAGGTTGTGCAGGGGGGCTGAAAATGTTCCATACCAGCGCTGCACCAGATCCGCGGGCAGCGCCTCGCCGGAGCAGAAGACCTGGCGCAGGGCGCGGCAACGCGCAGGCTCGGCCTGAGTGACAAAGATCTGCAGCATGGAGGGGACAAAGTGCAAGGTGGTGATCCCGGCCTGCTCAATCAGTTCGGCAAGGTAGGCGGGATCCTTGTGGCCGCCCGGTTTGGCGAGCACCAGCCGCGCCCCGGTCATAAAGGGCCAGAAAAACTCCCAGATGGAGACATCGAAACCGGCCGGGGTCTTTTGCAGCACCCGATCCGCCGGGCCGATGGGATACATGTGCTGCATCCAGAGCAGCCGGTTGACGATGGCGCCATGGCTCACCACCACCCCTTTGGGCCGACCGGTCGAGCCGGAAGTGTAGATGATGTAGGCCGCATCTTCCGGTTTGGGGGCTGGCAGATCACAAGGTGCTATCCCCGCCACGTCTATCGTCGCCAGTTGCTCTGCCACACCGGGGGCATCGAGGCAGACAAGTGGCGCCGCCACATCGAGCGGCATCTGAAGCGTATGGCTGGTCAACACCAGCGCAGGATCGCTGCTGGCGAGAATGTAGCCAATCCGCTCCGCCGGATAGTCCAGATCAACGGGCACGTAGACGGCTCCCACCGCCATGATGGCCTGCTGGGCGAGAATAAGCTCGGGAGCGCGCGGGATCACCACCGCCACCCGGCAACCGGGGCCCACGCCCCTCCCCGCCAGATAGCTGGCCAGCTGGCGGGTGCGCTGGCGCAGCTCGGCCACACTCCAGCGCTCGGCGCCACACTCCAGCGCGATGGCGCTCTGATCTGCCGCCGCCAGCCCCTCGGCCAGCAGTGCGCTCAGGGTGGTGGTCGGCAACGGATAGTCGGTCTGGTTCCAGCGCGCCAGCTCAGCCTGCTCGCAAGGCAGCAGCAGCGGCAAACGCACTGCCTCCACCTCGTCATCCGCCTCACTCCAGGCGGCCAGATAGGCCAGCAGTCGGGCCAGATGACGTTCGCTCTCCTGTTGGCTGAAGCGCCCCTGATGTGCTTCGAGGGTCAGGGTCATCGCGCCTGCCTCCTCGGCAAAGTAGAAGGCGCACTCCTCCACCGGCCCCGCCGCCAGCACCTGCACCTCGCCACGAACCTGGTTGTGCCCTTCACCAACGCTGAGGGTGCGGGCAAAGGGCATCAAATTGACCTGAGGGCCAAACAGCGGCTGGCCCGGCTGACGCTGTTGCAACCACTCCTGACGGCAGCCCTGATGACGGCGCAGGGCGGCAAATTGCCGCTCGACCTGTGCCAGCAACTCCCCTACCCGGCTGGTGCCGCTCAGCTCGATGCGCAGGGGCACCACATTGACTTTCATGCAGGGGGTATCGGCCGCCGCTGAGCCCAGCCGTCCCATCAGCGGAATACCCAGCACTACCTCGCCAGCACCGCTCATCCGCTGCACATAGCTGGCCACCGCCGCCAGCAGCAGGCTGTAGGGGTGACAGGCCGAACGACTCGCCCGCGCCACCAATGCCTGCCACTGGCGGCCAACAAGCCGCTGCTCAAGACGATAGGTGGGGCCCGGCCCTTGCACCGGACGACGGGAGAGCGACGCAGGATTCTCCACCCCAGCTAGCTGTTGGGTGAAGAAATCGCGATCCCGCGCGGCGCGCGGCGAATCCTGATAGGCCACCTCTTCGGCCAGCAGCTGCTGCTGGGTCGCATAACGGCAGGGTGCTGGCTGCTCGCCGGCACAGAGCGCCTCATACCAGCTCGCCACCCGCTGGCAGAGCAGGCTCAGGCCAAAGCCGTCGATGGCAATATGGTGCACAGCGATAAACCAGGCCCACTGCTGCTCGTCAAGGCGATAAAGGATGGTGGCAAACAGCGGCCCCCCGGCCAGATTGAAGGGGGCGGCCAGCTGTGCACGCATCTCGGCCTGCGCGGCTGCGAGCGGGTCAGCTTCGCTGCGCAGATCCCGTTCGCTCAGCTGCCAGCACGCGGGGTTGGCCACCATCTGCGGGCCATCGGCAGTGGCCACAAAAGCGCAGTGCAGACCGGGGATCTCGTCGAGGGTCTGACGCACCGCGCGGGTGAAGTGATGGGGAGCCAGCGCCCCCTCCAGCAGCCAGTACTCGCCGGTATTGCAGGCGGGGCTCTGCGGGTATTTTTGCTGGGCAAACCAGATGCCCGCCTGAGCGGTGGTAAGCGGCCAGCGCGGGTGCTCACCGCGCTGGTGGGTGGCGCGCATCGCCATTGTCTGTTCCATGGGAATGTCCTTGCGCAAACATCGGGCGGGCAGCGGCTTGCCCCTGCCCGCATGGCTGAAAAGCGAGGAGACAAGGCCTCCTGCATAAAGAGAGTGTCACGCCTGCCAGATCGGCAGCACGTGGGCTAGACCCCCAGGGTGGCACCGCCATCGACCACCAGATCCTGCAAGGTGATATGGCTGGCGGCATCGGAGGCGAGAAACAGCACGCAGGCAGCCACCTCGTCGGGGGTCCCTAGTTTGCCAAGGGGGATCCCCAGCTTGAACTGCCCGGGCAGGCCCGCGATGGTACGTATCTCCCCTTCGCGCTGTTCCCCCTCCTGCCACATGCCGTACAGCATCGGGGTACGGGTCGAGCCCGGTGACACCAGATTGCAGCGCACACCGTAGGGGGCAAGCTCCAACCCCGCCGTTTGGGTGAGGCTGGTCAGCGCCGCCTTGGAGGCGCCATAGATGCCCATCCCCACTCGCGGTACCCGACCGGCATTGGAGGAGACATTGACGATGGATCCCCTGCGCCGCCCCTGAAACCAGGGGGTCAGGGCCCGCATCAGGTAGAAAGGGGCGAAGGTATTGATGGCGAAGGTGCGCAGCAAGAGGGCGTCATCCACCTCATCGAGCCTGCCGGTCGCCAGTACGCCGGCGACATTGACCAGCACATCGGGCCCCAGCCCCTCGTCCAGCAGCTGTTCGCAGCAGCGGGTCACAGCCTCGCTGTCGCTCACATCGATCAGCACTCCCTTCACGTTGCCGGGCAGCGCCTCGGCCAGTTGCAGATCAAACGCCACCACGCTGGCCCCTGCCTCGGCAAAGGTGTGCGCCACTGCGTGGCCAATTCCCTGCGCCGCGCCGGTCACCCAGATGGTTCTACCTTGCCACTCGCTCATGGGGTGCACTCCGGTTCGCTGACGTGATCTTCGTTGACCACCTGATAAGCCGTGGCCTGACTAACGTGAAGCTGACGGGAGAGGAGCGCCCACCAGTGAGCCAGGGTCGGCGTGCGGGCCAGCTCGGCCAGCTCCACCACCAGCTCCTGCTGACGCCACTCTTCCACCAGCCCCATCACCGCCAGCGAGTCGAGACCGTAGTCGAGCAGGTTGTCATCCTCGGTGGGCTGCTCCTGCTGCATCTCGGCGGGCAGCCGTGCCAACACCTGAGCACGTAGTGACTCGCGAGTCAGAGGGCGTTTGCTGGCCGCCATCACCTCGGCCACGGTAATCACCCGACCGGCATTGCGGCTGACGTAGGAGAGCGCCAGCAGATGATCTTCGCGGGAAAAATCGGCGATGGCATCAGCCACCAGGAAGGGGCGGATATCGCGCATAAAAGCATCGACCGCCGTCTGCATCACCCCGATATGACCGTAGATGCCGCAGATCACCAGCTGATCCCGCTCCCATTCGGCCATCAGCTCGACCAGCGGTGAGCGGCAAAAAGCGCTGTAGCGCCACTTGGTCAGCACCGTATCCTGCGGCTCGGGCGCCAGCGCCGGAACGATGGGTTGGCGCTCCGGCGCTCGGGTCAACCCGGGCCCCCACATGTCGTTGAGCAGCGCCCGATCGGCCTGACTCTGCTCGGCGGGCTGGGCGGTATAGACTACCGGCATGCCAAGAGCACGCGCCTGACGGATCAGGGTGGCGATATGGTCGATGACCTGATTGATCAGCGGATTGCCCGCCCCGTAGAAATCGACGAAATAGTGCTGCATATCGTGGACCAGCAAGACGGCGCGGCCCGGTTCGAAGGGCCAGTTCACCCGCCCGGTTGGCAGCTCCTCGGCGGTAGGCAGCGGGTAGGCGGCGAGGGATTGAATGGTCATGCACACTCCTTGGCGAGCTGCTCGCGCAGCCTCTGTTTGTCTATCTTGCCGACCGGGGTGTGAGGCAGTTTATCCACCAGCACCAGGCGATCGGGCAGTTTGTAATCGGCCACCCCCTGCTCGCGCAGGAAACGGCGCAAGCGGGGCAGATTGAGGGGCTCGCGGCACATCAGAAAGGCGCAGCTGCGCTCCCCGAGCATGGGATCCGGCATGGCGACCAGTGCCGCCTGCCGCACCTCCGGGTGGGTCAGCAACAGCTCTTCAATCTCGAGGGCATCGATCTTCTCCCCACCCCGGTTGATCTGATCCTTGTTGCGCCCCACCACCATCAGATGACCACTGGGCAAGCGGCAAACCAGATCGCCGGTGCAGTAGAAACCGTCCCGGTCGAAGGCGCGCTGATTGTGGGCATCGGCCTTGAAGTAGCCGCGAAAGGTGTAGGGGCCGCGCGTCCAGAGCTCGCCGCACTCGCCATCGGGCAAGGGGCGCCCATCGCTGCCTCGCACCTCCACCTCGTCGCCCGGGCTCATGGGGCAACCCTGGGTATTGACGATGTGCCACTGGTCATCCTCGGTGCGGGTGTAGTTGACCAGCCCCTCGGCCATGCCGAACACCTGCTGCAAGCGGCAGCCGAGGCGGCTCGCCACCGCCTCGGCGTGAGCCGGGCTGAGGCGCGCACCGCCCACCTGCACACACTCCAGAGAGGTCTGCGGATAGTGGCTGGCCGCCTCCAGCCAGAGCGCCAGAGCCGGTGGCACCAGTGCCGCCCAGTTGACCTGATGGCGCTGCACCAGCGGCAGACAGGTTACTGCAGAGGGATCCTTTGCCAGCACCACGCAGCCACCGGCATAAAACACCCCGAGTGACCCGGGGGAGCTCAGTGGAAAGTTGTGGGGCGCCGGCAGGGCGCAGAGATAGATCACCCGCTCATCCCAACCACACACCGCTACGCTCTGGCGCACGCTGTAGCCATAGTCATCGTGGGTACGGGGGATCAGTTTGGGGGTGCCGGTGCTGCCGCCGGAGAGCTGGAAAAAGGCGACCTGATCGGCTGGAGTCGGTGTAGGGGTTGGTGCAGCAGCCACCTGCACAGAACCATCAGTACTAGCCATCAATTCAGGCCGACGCCATGCAAATCCAGACTGAAGATCACCCCCTTCAGTCTGCTCGAACAGCAATGTCTGGCAGTAAGGCGATACCCGCTCATCAAGGGCCGCGAGGCTCCCCGCTGCACCGGCAAAGCCGGGATGGGAGGGGCTGAGTACCAGCAAAGCGGGCTCAATCTGGCGAGCAAAGGCCACCAGCTCGCGCCGCTGGTGGCTGTAGAGGGCATGCACCGCCACTACTCCGCAGCGGATCAGGGCAAACCAGCAGATATAGAACTCGGCGCAGTTGGGCAACTGCACCAGAGCGGTATCGCCATGGCCCAGCCCGCGCGCTGCCAGCCGCGCCGCCAGCGCATCGACCTCACGCTTTAACTGGCCATAACTGAGGGTGCGCTCGCCGCAGATCAGGGCCGTGCGCTCGGGATAACGTTCGGCGGAGTCATCGAGCAGGGCGGTGAGCGGTTGCCCGCGCCACCACCCTTGCGCACGGTAGTGGGCTGCCAGCTCTACAGGCCAGGGGGTAAAGGGCACCAGCGGCTTCATGCAGTTACCTCCGGCTCCCGGCTCTCGAGGCCAAACGCCCGCAGCATGGTGCCGAGCTTGGCGGCGGTCTCCTGCCACTCTGCTTCCGGCGAGGAGCCCACCACCACCCCGGCACCGGCATAGAGCCGCAGCTGCTTGCCGGCCAGCACGCCACAGCGGATGGTGACTACCCACTCGCCATTGCCATCGGCATCCATCCAGCCGACAGCACCACAGTAGAAACGGCGATCGTACCCCTCAAGCCGGGCGATGGCCTGACGCGCAGCCGAAAGCGGCGTGCCGCACACCGCCGGTGTCGGGTGCAGCGCCAACGCCAGTGCCAGCACGGGAGAGGGTTCATGGAGCCGCCCGGCGATGCGGGTCGAGAGGTGCCACATGGTAGGAGTGGCGATCACCTGCGGCTCGATGGGAACATCCAGCTCTCGGCAGAAGGGAGCGAGGGCTGCAGCGACTGCATCGGCCACCAGCGCATGTTCATAGCGATCTTTTTGCGCCCCCAGCAGTTCGGCACTGGCCGCCTGTTGATCGGAAAAAGCGTGGCGCGGACGGGAACCCGCCAACGGATTGCTCACCACCGCCATCTCGCTGCCCGATACCAGCAGCTCGGGGCTCGCGCCAAGCAGAGTCTCTCCCTCTGGCAGCGGGATCTGGAACACATAGGCGCCCGGATTCTGTGCCAGCAGAGAGCCAAAGGCGTGTGCGGGGGAGGTCTGCTCTGCGCTCTGCACATCGATGGCGCGCGACAGCACCACCTTCTCAAGCTGGCCCTCACTGAACTGCTGCAGTGCCGCCCGCACCGCCCCCTGATAGTGGGCAGAGCCGGTCACTTCGCTCACCTCGCCATGGAGCTGGCAACAGCGGGCGGGCAACATCGTATCCCTTGCGACCCACTGCGATTGCGCCGGGATCACCAGATGCCAGGGGGATTGGGTATCAAACGGAATGGCGCCGATGGCGATGGGATTGACCATCCCCTGCTGGCGCAACTGACGCAGATGGGCGAGGAGCTTCTCCGGCGGGATGCCGGTAAAACTGTCGTGAATACCGGAGGCGACCAGAACCCTGTCACCGCTGGCAAAACAGCACACTTTATCCAGCCCGACCGCTGTGGCGGGCCACTCTCCTTCCAGTGCATGGTCACACATGACGGTGCTACTCCTTGGAATGAATCACTGCCTGACACGACTTAAAGTGAGTCATTTGACTCACTATATGTCAGAGTGAACGGCATCCTAACAAGGAGCGAAAAAACGATCAATACAAATGAGAATCAATTTCATTAACTTCTTTTTAGTCAAAAGAGAGTGACGAACGAAACTGAGCTTCGCCAATAAAAAAGAGTTGCGATCGGAGCAAATTCAACTTGATAATGATAACGCTTATCATTTGTATATTATGGAAGATGTAAATAATGAAATCCTCAACCTCCCGTTTTATTGCTCCCAGCCTGCTGGCCACCACCATCGTCACTCTGCTGACCCAGCAAGCGATCGCCGCCAGCAACGCCCCTCAAGCCGATGAGGTGATCACCGTCACCACCACGGCGCACAATACCCGCTCGGCACCGGCCTCTATCTCTGTCATCACGGCCGAACAGATCGCCGCAGCGCCGGTCAATGACCTTGCCGACCTGCTGCGCCACGAAGTGGGCATTCAGGCTGAAGCTGACACCAATGGCCGCAGCGATATCGGTATTCGCGGCATGTCGGGCAAATACACCCTGGTACTGGTAGATGGCAAACGCCTCTCCTCCTCCAATGCCCTGTGGCGCGGCGGCAACTTCGACAACACTCCCGTGCCCCTTGGCATGATCCAGCGGGTCGAGGTGATCCGTGGTCCCATGTCAGCACTTTACGGCTCCGATGCCATCGGTGGTGTCATCAACATCATCACCAAGCAGCCGGGCAAAACCTGGCAAGGGGCGGCCGATGCCGACTTCAAGGCCATCGAGGGCAAGGATGGCGGCGATCAGCACAGAACCAACCTGGGCTTTACCGGCCCGCTGACCGATAACCTGCTGATCCGGATGAATGGCGAAGTGTACGACCGTCAGGCCTGGACTCCGCCCGAAGCGGCCGACGGCATCCCCCTCATCGAAGCCAAACAGACCCGTAACTTTGCCTCCACCCTGAGCTGGCTGGTGGATGAGCAGCAACGCTTCGAGTTTGACTATCTCTACAACCAGGATGAGCGGCCTCTCGATATCTTCCGCAAGACCGGCAACAAGGTTCACAGCCGCCAGCAGCAGAATGATCGCAACCTGTTTGGCCTGACTCACAAGGGGAACTGGAGCTGGGGTGACACCACCGTCATGGCCAACTACGAGACCTCCCAGATCGACGACTTCAACACCAGCTACTCGGCCCCGCAGCAGCGGGAGCTGGAAGAGAACACCTTGACCCTCAAGGGCTATACCAACCTGGCGCTGGCCAACCACTACCTGACCCTGGGTGGTGAATATCTGGATCGGGAGCTGGTGGATGCGGTGAGCTACAAGGATATCGGCGGCAAAGAGAGTCACTCTCAGGAGGCGCTGTTCGCCCAGGATGAAATTGGCCTGACCGACAGCCTGACCTTCACGCTGGGCGGCCGTTACGATCACCACGAGATCTACGGCAGCCACTTCACCCCGCGCGGCTATCTGGTCTATGAGATGAACGATGTGGTGACAGTGAAAGGCGGTGTCAGCCAGGCCTTCAAGGCACCGGCACCGCACCAGTACTCCAATGGCTATAGCATCGAGAGCTGCGGCGGCAGTTGCCGCATCTATGGCAGTGACAAGGTCAAGCCGGAAACCAGCACCAACTACGAGCTGGGCGTTATCGCAGGGCAAGGGATCTGGGAAACCAGCGCCACTCTCTTCTACTCCGATATCGACGACATGCTCACCTTCAAACAGCTGCCGAACTCCACTGACCGCACCTGGTACAACCTGGAGAAGGCCACCACCAAGGGGCTGGAGCTGACCGGCAGGCTCGATCTGACCGACAACATCAGTCTGGGTGCCAACTACACCTACCTCAAAGCAGAAGGCGATCAGGGTCAGGCACTGCCCGAGCGGCCGGAGCACAAGGCCAACGCCAAGATCAACTGGCAGGCCACCGAGCGGGTCAATGCCTTTGTCGGCACCACCTACACCGGCACCCAGTTTGCCGAGCAGACCGTCAACAAGGTTGTCGTACTGCACAAGCTGCCAAGCTATCAGACCTTCGATCTCGGCACCGGCTTCAAGGTCACCGAGAACTTTGACCTGCGACTGGGGATCAACAACCTGACCGACGTGCGCCTGCAAGAGAAAGACACCGTCTTCCAGAACGTCGAACCGGGTCGCAGCTACTACGTCAGCGGCTCAGCCCGCTTCTAAGGTAGCCGAGGCCGATATAACAGAGCGCGGGCCCATGCCCGCGCTCTGTTAACCAAGAGAATAAGGGGAAGATCCCCACTGGACAGCAAAGAGCATGCAGATTTCCATTTGTCATCAGGATCGCTCATGTTCACCTCACTTCTGAATGCTTCACCCCTTGCCACCCTGCCAACCCCTGACGAGATGTTAAAGGCCAGACCCTGTCCGGCACGGCTCGCTCGCCAGATCGCACGCAGCCGCCAGCAAGCCCGCCATATTCTGCATGGAGAGGATGATCGCCTGCTGCTGGTGATCGGCCCCTGCTCCATTCACGATCCGGCAGCCGCCCGCGACTATGGTGGCCGGCTCGCTGAACTGCAGGGCCAATACGGGGAGCTGCTGCAACTGGTGATGCGCACCTATTTCGAAAAGCCGCGCACGACGCTCGGCTGGAAAGGATTTATCTTCGATCCCGACCTCGATGGCAGCGATCAACTGGAAAAGGGACTAACCCAGGCCCGCGAGTTACTGTTGGCCCTTGGACAGGAAGGGCTCGCCTGTGCCACCGAATTTCTCGATCTCACCAGCATGCTCTATCTGGGGGATCTCATCAGCTGGGGTGCCATCGGCGCCCGCACCACCGAATCCCAGCTCCACCGCCAACTGGCCTCGGCCCTTCCCTGCCCCATCGGTTTTAAAAACGGTACCGACGGAAATATCCGGATCGCGGTAGAGGCGATCCTCGCCAGCCGAGCGGCCCACCTCTATACCCAGCCTTCCGGGGATGGCCAGCTGGCACTGGTGCGCAGCCATGGCAACCCCGACTGCCACCTGATCCTGCGCGGTGGCCGCCAACCGAACTATCAGAGCCATCATGTGGCAGAGGCTGGCGACTTGCTGCGCCAGCATCATCTATCATCTAGGCTGATGGTCGATTGCAGCCACGGCAACAGCCAGAAGCAGCATGCCCGCCAGCTGCTGGTTGCCCGTGACATTGCCGACCAGCTGGGTGCTGGTAGCCATGCCATCGCCGCCATCATGGTGGAAAGTTTTATCTGCGAAGGGCGTCAGGAGATAAGCCGCAAACCGCTGCGCTACGGCCAGTCGATCACCGATAGCTGCATCGGCTGGGAACAGACAAGGCAGCTGCTCGATATGGTGGCAGAAGGGGTGGAGGCACGCCGCCAGCAGCGGATCGCCCTGGCGGGATAAATGGCGGATTATTCAGATAACGCAGAAAAGAGTGTGGCCCCGATGGGCCACACTGTTGTTCACTGTCTGACACACGTCAGGCGACTGACTCACGCTCCACCAGCTGGGCTTCAAACTTGAGCGCCAAGCCGTCCACCGGCTTGTGATCGAGCAGACGCAGCGCCAGCTCGGCAGCGCGGCTGCCCATCTCCTCAATGGGGTAGCGCACCGTGGTGAGCTTGGGATAGATGTAGCGGGCGTAGGGGATATCGTCGAACCCCACCACCGATACCTGCTGCGGGATCTTGTAACCCCGCTCCAGCAGGCAAGAGATCGCCCCCGCCACCATACCGTCGTTGAAACCGAGCACGGCAGTGAACTCGACACCACGGGCCAGCAGTTCACTCATCGCCACATAGCCGCCATTTTCGTCGGCATAGGCGCGGCTGACGAGTGCAGGATCAAAGGCGATCCCTGCTCTCGCCAGGGTCTGGGTGTAACCGGCCATCCGCTGCTGACCATCGACAAACTCTTCATCATCGGAGGTGATAAAGGCGATGTTGCGATGACCGGCATCCAGCAAGTGCTGGCACGCGGTGGTGATCCCCGCCTGGTTATCGAGCCAGACGCAGCGATCTTCGGCGCCCGGCACCTGACGGTTGATAAAGACGATGGGGGTAGAGCCTGCCGCCAGCTCGCTCAGCTCCTCGTCCGGAAGCGCCTTGCTGTGGAGGATCAGCGCATCGCACTGGCGCTGCAGCAGCGCCTGAATGGCATGACGCTCGCGTGCGATATCGTGATTGCCAGACATGACGATGGTGAACTTGTTGGCCTGATCGACCATGGTTTCGATGCCACGCATCATCTGGGCAAAGAAGGGGCCGCCGCAGAGGTCGCCAACCAGCACGCCAATGCAGTTGGAACGCTTGCTGACCAGAGCCTGGGCAAAACTGTTGGGTCGAAAATTCAGTTCCTTCATGGCCGCCAGTACGGCCTCACGCTTTTCCGGTGCTACCTGTGCCGTGTTGTTGATAACCCGCGACACGGTGGAGATAGACACATTTGCCAGCTGAGAAACGTCTTTAATCGTTGCCACTATCCATTCCTTTATTGTGGGGGAACCTGTCGGTGCCGACGCCTGAGTATACCCTGCGGCCTGATGCAATTCCCGGAGCCAGGTCACCAGGCATGTTTCCTTTGGTAACAAAACCTTACCCGATGATACCCGGCGGCAGGGAAATTTGAAAACAGGGGCCGGCTGGCGGCCCCCGACTCAATAGGCGTGATTGAGCTCCCGCTCTGACATGAAGCGCAGCGGCTGCTGCAGCTTGTGCTGATAGATGAGATCGAACGACAACACGTTTTGCACGTAGTTGCGG
This sequence comes from Aeromonas sp. 604282, assembly GCF_049170575.1. Classification (NCBI taxonomy): domain Bacteria; kingdom Pseudomonadati; phylum Pseudomonadota; class Gammaproteobacteria; order Aeromonadales; family Aeromonadaceae; genus Aeromonas; species Aeromonas sp. 604282. The sequence goes on from NZ_JAAKMV010000005.1 coordinate 232,433, forward strand.
GTCTCCTTGTAGGGAATACTCTCGACCCACACGTCCATCGGCTTGTTGTCACTCTGCTCTCGCCAGCGTTTTACCCGTCCCGGCCCGGCGTTGTAGGCGGCCGCCGCCAGGATCCGGTTGCCGTCATAGACATCCAGCAAGCGCTTGAGATAGGCGCTTCCCAGACGAATATTCATTGTCGGATCAAACAGTTGCTGCTCGTTGCGATAGGGCACCCCCAGCTTGCCAGCTGTCTCTTTGGCGGTGGCAGGCATCAGCTGCATCAGACCGCGCGCGCCCACCGGCGACTGGGCCAGCGGATAGAGGGCACTCTCCTGACGGGAGATGGCATAGAGCAGACTGGTGTTCATGGTGCGCTCTTGCGCCATCTGGGAGAAGGTGCGTTTGAGCGGCAGCGGGAAGCGCAGGTCGAGAGCATCCCACGCTTCGGCGCGAATGCTGGCGAGAATGGCCAGCTCGTGCCACCCCTGATTGAGGGCGATATGACCAAACTCGATGCGCTGGGCCACCGGATTGCGATCCATGTTGTGGATCCACTCCGAACGGGCCGCTGCAATTTCGTTCATCGACAATAGCTCGCGCACCCGCAACAGGAAGGGCCAGCGCTGGCTGGCCGTCCGCCAGTCCGGTACATGCTTGACGCTCTGGTTCTTGATGCGATAGGGCACACCGGTGCGCTGGGCCGCCATGAAACCGTAGAAACCACGCAGGTTGGCAGTCTCCAGATAGAGATCCCGCGCCGGTTTTTGCTGCCCCTGCACCTCAAGGGAGCGCGCCATCCAGTAGCGCCAGCGATCCTCTTTCTGACGGGCCATCGGCATCATCTTCACCCAGCCGGAGAGGCCACGCCAATCCTGCTCCCAGATGGCCAGTCGCGCCCGCAGCTCGGTAATGTCGGGATCCGCCAGCTTTTTCACCGTGCTGTCGACCCAGCTGCGCTGGGCAATGGAGCGATCCAGCAGCAGGCGGCGGGCAATGGCACGTTCTACCGGTTTCACCTCGGCCTGGGTCAGGCCGAAACGGCTGCGAAACAGCGCAAGCTGGCGCAGCACCGACTCCGGCTCCTGATTGGCATAGCGGGTCAAACCAAGAGAGAGCAGCTTGCGGGAATAGGGGTTGCTGCTGAAATAGGCCGGGTTCATCGCCTTGGCGGGCTGCTCGAACAGGGTCACCATCTGATCGCCATAGCTCTGCAAGCCGCTACCCAGGGTCGCGCCAAGATGGCGGATCAGGTTGGGGTTTTCCGCCTCGAACGCCAGCGTCATCCGCTGCCAGATCTTCTCCTGGGTACGCTGACCGGATGCCTGCCACAGCTGAAATAGCGGGGAGCAGGCATCGGGACGGGATTGGCCGCTCATCCAGATCTTGCCCGCCCCCTGCAACGCCTCTTTCGGCTTGCCGGTGTAATAGAGCGCCTGATAGTGCATGCAGAGCAGGTCGGTGGAGCTCGGCTTGGCCGGATAGAAGCGCAGGAACTGCGACCACTGCTGGCTCTGGGCCAGATAGGTCAGATAACTGCGCTCCAACCGGTTGGACTGGGGGGTATCCCCATGCTGGCGGATAAAGCGGGTCACATCGTTGTAATCGGCCGCCCCCGGACGAAAGGCGAGCTGATAGTAATCGAGGTAAGGGAGCAGGGGGTAATGGGTCAAACGGGCACGAATTTGCTGGAAACGGGCCTGATCATTGGCCCGTACGGCGTCATACGCCTGACGGTAGAGCGTCTGGTCGGCAGTCTGCGCCATCAGGGTCGGCACGAACAGCGCCGACAAAACAATTCCCCATACAGCTTTCACTGAGCATCTCCATTGAGGGCAATACACCGCCCGGTGGCGGTGGGTCTACTGCTTCTCATTCTACCCGTTGCCGGGCAGCGCTACAGCGGGGAGCAGAGACTATTTTTCTGCCTCGCTCAGCTGCATTTCGCGCAGTTGCTCCGGTCTGGTCAGCCGCTGTACATATTTCTCCAGATAGGGCACCGGCAGCGGCTTGGAGGCGAGATAGCCCTGATAGAAACTGCACCCCTGCGCCTTGAGAAACTCCAGTTGCTGGCGGGATTCCACCCCTTCCGCCGTGACGTTGAACCCCATATGGCGGGCCATGGCGATCACCGCCTCGACGATGGCCATGTTGTCACCATCTTTCGGGATGTCCTGAATGAAGGATCGGTCGATCTTGAGCTCATCGGCAGGCAGCCGCTTGAGGTAGCTCAGAGAGGAGTAACCGGCGCCAAAATCGTCGATGGCAAAGCTGATGCCGAGCTCCTTGAGCTCGGTCATCTTGCTGATGGTGTCCTCGGCATGACCCAGCACCACGGATTCGGTGATCTCCAGATTGAGGCAGGCCGGATCCATGCCGGTTTGCGCCAACACATCGTGGATCCGCTCGACAAAATCGGTGGCATGGAACTGCTTGGCACTGACGTTGACCGAGATCTGCGGAATGTGGATGCCGTTCTCCTCCCACAGCACATACTGGGCGCACGCCTCGTGCAGCACCCAGTTGCCGATATCGACAATCAGGTCCGTCTCCTCGGCGATGGGGATAAACTCGGCCGGCGAGACCAGCGAGCGACCGGCCGGCTGCCAGCGAATGAGCGCCTCGACACCAATGATATCGCCGCCATCGACCATATGCTGGGGCTGATAGTAGAGGGTCAGCTCTTGCTGGCTGAGGGCGTTGCGCAATTCGTTGTGAATAAGCAGACGGCGATCCGCCTGCTGCTGCATCGAGGCATCGAAGAAACGACGGGTCTTGCGGCCAGCGGACTTGGCCTGATACATGGCGGTATCCGCCTGCTTGAGCAGATCATCGACCCCCTGCTCCCGATCCGGAAACAGGGTAATGCCAACGCTGGCGCCGATGTGCAGCACTTGCCCCACATAGGTATAAGGAGCGGCAATCTCGGTGATAAGCCGTTCGGCAATGATATCGGCCTGCATCTCCGCCTGGGGCGGGCTGGCCGAGAGCGATGGCAGCAGCAACACAAACTCGTCACCGCCGAGGCGGGCCAGACAATCCCCCTGTCTCACCAACCGTTTGAGACGGGCGGCGACCTCCTTGAGCAGCCAGTCACCGGTGGCGTGGCCGAGGGAGTCGTTGATGGTCTTGAAGTGATCGAGGTCGATAAAGAGCAGCGCGCCAATCAGACCGTCACGGGTCGCCTCGTTGAAGGTCTGCACCAGGGTCTCGTGCAACTGACGGCGATTGGGCAATCCGGTCAGCTCGTCGTAATAGGCGAGATCCTGGATGCGCCGCTCGGCCGCCTTGCGCTCGGAGATATCCTCAAAACAGATGACAAAGTGGCTGATCACCCCTTTCTCGTCCTGCACCGGCGTCACTATCTCCCACTGGGGATAGGTGTGACCATCGACATGGCGACGCTGGGTCTCCCCCTGCCAGCGGCTGAGGGTATTGAGCTCGTAGCCGAGCCCACCCAGATTGGGCCAAAGATCCTCTTCCAGATGCAGGCCCAGCACCGACTGGCTGTCAAAGCCGGTGATCTGGCTGAAGGCGTTGTTGACCCGCAGGATCTTGAACCCCGGATCCGTGATGATGATCCCTTCGTGGGTCTCGAATGCAACGGCAGAGAGGCGCATCTGGGCATCTGATTGCAGGCGCTCCAGCTCGGCCACCATCCGTACCGAAAAGGTATTGAGTACCGAGGTGAGGTTGCTGGTATCTGCCGGAGCCGAATAGAGCAGCGCCAGATGGCCCAGAAGTTGGCCTCTGGCATCAAACAGCGGCTGACCATAATAAGTCTGCCCGGCCGCCAGCCAGGGTTGATACTCCTGCGACTCGTCGATCACCTCGAAACAGATGGCCCCTTGCTTGTAGAGCTCCTGACAGGGGGATCCCGCCAGCGGATAATCCTTCTGCGCCAGCCCGTCGGCGGCCAGCACTTTGACCCGGTCGGCACCGCACAACTCACCCACCCAGACCGCATCCACCTTGAGGATATGGGCCAGCTGGCTGACCAGGGTATTGAAGAAATCGAGCCCGGTGCGGGCAGAGAGCGCCTGCGCCAACTGGGTAAGCAGGGTGGTTTGCAGCAATGGCAAAGAGAGATTGAGGGAGGAGACAGCACTGTTGGCGGTATCAAGAGGGGCCAGCCAGCCACAGCAGATCTGCTGGGTGGGCACAAACTGGCCACTCCAGAGCACATGGTTGAGCTGCCCCTGATCATCTTTCAGATGACCGATGAACTGTTCAGGCAGATGTGATTCATGAAGCCGGACAAGAAAGTCGGCAAAGCCTGCCTCATCTTCCGGTAACAGGCGAGCGGCCCAGGGATGATTGCCCTCACCTTGCCACTGCTGGTAGGCCCCCTGATCAGAGAGACTCCACTGATCATGTTGCCGATCGAAAAACCACATGACTTGCGTGGCCTGCTGCTTCATTTACCACTCCAACACAACAACCAACCACGTTTGATGTCCAATCAGGCATAGCAACGCCCCCTGCATCCGCTCATGAGATCAGAGGTTGCGAGGGAAGAGTACAAACATGCGATATCAAGCAGTGGAAACCGGACATGAGGTCGACACGAAGTGCTGCCAAGAAGGGACAGAAACGATCTTATTCCCGTCATACTGCCTGCCAGTTTCATGGAGCTCAAGCTGTTTTTGGCACGAAACCGGAAAAGATCACAATTTATAAGTTGCTGAATAGCCAAGGGAAGGTTATGTGACATAGATCACATTTCAATCTTTACCAATGAGTAATCTGAAGGTGAAGACACAAGCGAGACGACCCGAAGGGGGCCAATATGAAAATCGAAATTACCAGCAAAATCATCGACATCACCCCGGCTATCCGCGAGCGCATCGAATCCCGTTTTGAAAAGCTCGAACGTCTTCAGGTGCCTCTCATCACACCCCATGTGATTGTTTCCAAAGAGCGTCTGATGTTCACTGTCGAAGCCAGTGCTGGCATCCCCAACGGCAAACTGTTTGCCCAGGCAGAGCATGAGGATCTCTACGCCGCCATCAACGAACTGGGGCAAAAACTGGAGCGCCAACTCAACCGTCACACCGAAAAGCCGATTGCCCGTCGTGCCAACGCAGCGCTCAAAGAGCAGCCGCAACCGGATGAAGCTGACGCTTGATAGCATGCCGCAAGGCTAAAATTCTAAAGAGCATAAAGGCGGGGTCACCCGCCTTTTTGTTGCCTATGATTTGCCGACAAGCATCGCGTTACACCAGTGAACAGGCGCCATCAACTGAGCCAGTGCAACCGGGTATCCACCCCCTGTTGCAAACGGTCGAGGATCGGCAACAGTACCAGCGGATCCTCCTGGCGTGGCATATCGGCCAGCTTTCCTTGCAACCGCTCCCGCGCCAGCGGTGACAGGTTGTCGTAGACAGCCTCATCCAGCAGCGGTTGTTTGACCGCCAGCGGCGGTGTTTGCAGCGCCAGCCAGAGCCGCACATCCACCATGCTTCCCCCCTGCTGCAGCCGCTCATTGATGGCACTGCAGTCACTCCCCGCCCCTTCAGCCACCAGCACCTCTGCCGGTCTCAGCGCAAAGTGCAGACGCCAGTCACGGCTCTGGGGAGTGGCCACCGGTTTGGCATCAAACCAGGGCTGCTCCTCCACCGCGTCGGTCAGCAGGGCCAGATGCAACCGGAAATCCGCCCGATCCCCATGCTGCAGGTCACGGTTGAGGCGCTGCCCCAACTGGCCCTCATCAACGAGCAGGTGATTACGGATTGAACTGGGCAGCATGAGATAACTCTCGAAAATGGCGATTTCACTGGTTATCGGCCACAAATCCAATTCTTTTAATGGAAAAATCCTGCTTGGGGGTTCACAAAACCGGAAGATCTGTTAGTATGCGCCTCGCACTTGTGGAGGGGTTCCCGAGCGGCCAAAGGGATCAGACTGTAAATCTGACGGCTCTGCCTTCGAAGGTTCGAATCCTTC